>DATJTX010000030.1 GCA_035502855.1 Candidatus Baltobacteraceae bacterium | reverse complement strand
TGACTGACTATAACACCAACTTTAGTTGGTTGACGCCCTATTAAGACTTGGTTTCCCTTCGGCTCCTTACCTTTAGTAATTAACCTTGCCAGCCAGCGTAACTCGCCGGACCGTTCTACAAAAAGTACGCGGTCACACAAGAAATGTGCTCCCACAGCTTGTAAGTGCAGGGTTTCAGGTTCTATTTCACTCCCCTCCCGGGGTTCTTTTCACCTTTCCCTCACGGTACTATGCGCTATCGGTCACTAGGTAGTATTTAGGCTTGGAGGATGGTCCCTCCTGCTTCCCACAGGGTTTCACGTGTCCCGTGGTACTCTGGATCATGCTAGTAGCTTTCTCGTTTCAACTACAGGGCTATTACCTTCTATGGCGGAGCTTTCCAACTCTCTTCATTTACGATAGTGCATCCATGTTGCATGTCCGCAACCCCAATGAAGAAAACTTCATTGGTTTGGCCTTATCCGCGTTCGCTCGCCGCTACTTACGGAATCGAATTTCTTTCTTTTCCTCCAGGTACTTAGATGTTTCAGTTCCCCGGGTTCCCCTCATTAAGCTATGTATTCACTTAACAATACTTAGACATTACTCTAAGTGAGTTTCCTCATTCGGAAATCTTCGGATCAAAGTTTACGTGCAACTCCCCGAAGCTTATCGCAGCTTATCGCGTCCTTCATCGGCTCCTAGTGCCAAGGCATCCGCCCTGCACCCTTAATAACTTGACCAGTTATTAAAAGTTGTAATTTTAAAGACTTTTCTTGTCGATGATATTTTTAGAAGTTATCTTCTTCATATATAAAATGATGTCATATCACTAAATGTTATACAGTTTTCAAAGTACTAAAGTACAATTAAGTACTAATTTTGAGGAATGAACCCTCAAAATTAAACAGTAGGTAATTCTCCTTAGAAAGGAGGTGATCCAGCCGCACCTTCCGATACGGCTACCTTGTTACGACTTCACCCCAGTCATTGGTTTCACCTTCGACGGCCGCTTCCTAAAAGGTTAGCTAACCGGCTTCGGGCGCCCCCAACTTCCGTGGTGTGACGGGCGGTGTGTACAAGACCCGGGAACGCATTCACCGCAGCATTCTGATCTGCGATTACTAGTAACTCCAGCTTCATGTAGGCGAGTTTCAGCCTACAATCCGAACTGAGAATGGCTTTAAGGGATTAGCTCCACCTCGCGGCTTGGCAACCCTCTGTACCACCCATTGTAGCACGTGTGTAGCCCTAAGCATAAGGGGCATGATGATTTGACGTCATCCCCACCTTCCTCCAGGTTATCCCTGGCAGTCCCTCTAGAGTGCCCAACTTAATGCTGGCAACTAAAGGCAAGGGTTGCGCTCGTTGCGGGACTTAACCCAACATCTCACGACACGAGCTGACGACAACCATGCACCACCTGTCACCACTGTCCCCGAAGGGAAATCTCCGATTAGGGAGAGGTCAGTGGGATGTCAAGCTTAGGTAAGGTTCTTCGCGTTGCTTCGAATTAAACCACATGCTCCGCTACTTGTGCGGGTCCCCGTCAATTCCTTTGAGTTTCACTCTTGCGAGCGTACTTCCCAGGCGGAGTACTTAATGCGTTAGCTGCGGCACCGAGGGGGGTAACCCCCGACACCTAGTACTCATCGTTTACGGCGTGGACTACCAGGGTATCTAATCCTGTTTGCTCCCCACGCTTTCGTGCCTCAGTGTCAGTTACAGTCCAGAGAGCCGCCTTCGCAACTGGTATTCCTCCTAATATCTACGCATTTCACCGCTACACTAGGAATTCTACTCTCCTCTCCTGCACTCAAGTCTCTTAGTTTCAAAAGCTTACTACGGTTGAGCCGTAGCCTTTCACTTCTGACTTAAGAAACCACCTACGCACCCTTTACGCCCAGTAATTCCGGATAACGCTAGCCCCCTACGTATTACCGCGGCTGCTGGCACGTAGTTAGCCGGGGCTTCCTCCTCAAGTACCGTCATTATCTTCCTTGAGGACAGAGCTTTACGACCCGAAGGCCTTCATCGCTCACGCGGCGTTGCTGCATCAGGCTTTCGCCCATTGTGCAATATTCCCCACTGCTGCCTCCCGTAGGAGTTTGGACCGTGTCTCAGTTCCAATGTGGCCGATCACCCTCTCAGGTCGGCTACTGATCGTCGCCTTGGTAAGCCATTACCTTACCAACTAGCTAATCAGACGCGGGTCCATCCTGTACCGCCGGAGCTTTGATACTTCTACCATGCGATAAAAGTATGTTATCCCGTATTAGCATACCTTTCGGTATGTTATCCGTGTGTACAGGGCAGGTTACCCACGCGTTACTCACCCGTCCGCCGCTCTTCTCCGAAGAGAATCGCTCGACTTGCATGTGTTAGGCACGCCGCCAGCGTTAGTCCTGAGCCAGGATCAAACTCTCCATAAAAATTTTTATGGAGCCTGATCGGCTCTCAAATTTCGCTGTGCTTTTTCAGATGCGATTGCGAGTCGCATCGCTTCCGGAACATAGCTCGGGCATGTCATCCTGAGCTACGTCGAAGGAAGCAGCTAGAATTGTACGTTCTCGCGATGCTCAAAAGACTTGACCTAGGACGATTCGCCTTACGGCGAACCTTCACTAGACCTTGTCTTAGAGGTCGGAGACCCACAGACTTATTTGCTGCTGCACTGTTCAGTTTTCAAGGAGCGAACTTGCGCGCGCTCTCACCCAAAACGCGCATCATCTGATCGCGCTTTGGAGTAAGGGCACTTCAAGCCAACCCGGCTATAGTATCGAAGCGCATGACACGTGTCAAGGCGATTCCGATTCTTTCCGGCGGCGCGACAAAGGTCGGCAACCCGCCGGGCCCGGACTCTCAGGGTACCACAAACGATCCCCGGATACTAGGTCGATCGGCGCTCCGGTGGGCGCTCCGGGCCCCAGGGATTCATGCTTGGTTTGCTTAATAATACAAGCATCGTCGCGCCGAAGGGCGGAAAACAAACCGCTTGGCTGGTTCGTTTCCCACCCATGAGACATCGACTTCTTCCCTTGTTCGGTCTCGCTGCCGGACTGATTCCCGCGGCCGCGGGGGCGGCGCCCATCTCGATCTCACCGCCGAGCGTGAATCTACGGGTCGGCGAAAGCGTGGTGATCCGGGCGAGCGCCGACAACGAAAGGTTCCCGGTGCATCTGACCATCGTGTCCTCGACCTGCTTCACCGGCGCGGGTTCGGCTCGGGACATTCTCAAGCCGATCTCGGTGAAGGTTACAGATTCACCGGGGGAATGGGAAGAGATCAGGCTCGAAGTGAGAGCGCAACATCCCGGCAGGTGCGAGATCAAATTTGAAAGCAGCTCAAAAAGCGGCTCAAACGTCAAGGCCGTCGATGTCAATGTAAAGGCGCAACAGCCGTAAAGGCGATCGCCGGCGCGCTCCAACCGCGCGTTCTCACCCTACGCCCGCAGAAAGAGCGCCTTCAGATACTCCGTTTCCGGCATTGCCGGATGTACCGGATGATCCGGCGCGTGGCCGTGGCGTTCCAAGATCTGCATGCGGCGCCCGACCGTGCGCGCCGCATCGAAGGCGGCTCGCTGCAAGCGCTCCGGTGCAAGATGATACGAGCACGACGACGTTACGAGAAATCCGTCCTCACGCAGCAGTCGCAGGGCTGCTTCGTTCAGCCGTTGGTAGAGCCGCTCACCGGGCGCCGCCTCCTTGCGCCGTTTGATCAACGCCGGCGGATCGAGAATCACCACGTCGTAGCGGCGGCGCTCGCCGTGCAAGCCCTGCATCACGTCGAGTGCATCGCCGGCTAGACCGTCGATTTCGCCACCGATTGCGCGCGCGTTCTCATCCGCATAGTGCAGCGCGGTTTCCGATTGATCGATGCAGGTCACGCTCCGCGCCCCAGCCTTCAACGCCGAGACGGCCCAGGCGCCGACGTAGGAAAAGACGTCGAGCACCGCGTCGCCCGAACGCACGTACCGTCGCAGCCGCGCGCGGTTGTCGCGCTGATCGTAGAAATAGCCGGTCTTTTGTCCGGCGCGCAGCGGCGCGCTGATCCGCATGTCACCCTCGATCACCTCGATGCGATCGGGAACCTCGCCCAGACTTTGGTCGAGCGCTTCGATGCCTTCCAGCGCTCGCGTCGATCCGGTGTTGCGCAAGAGCAGTCCCTTGGGAGCGATCGCCCCAGTGAGCGCGGTGACGAACGGCTCGCGCAGTGCGAGCGCGCCCGCCGTATTGAACTGCGCGACGCAAACCTCGCCATAGCGATCGACGATGAATCCCGGCAAGCCGTCGGACTCGCCGTAGATCAAGCGGTAAAACGGCGCGCCGCACAACCGTTCGCGAAGGGCAAGCGCGCGTGTCACGCGCGCCTGGAACCAGGCGACGTCGATCGTGGCTCGGGCATCGCGCGTGAGGATCCGGGCGCAGATCAACGCGTTCGGATTCACATACGCAATGCCGACGGGGTTGCGCCCCGCATCGACCACTCGCACGAGCTCACCCGGCGTGAAAGCCGCGAGCGGCGTGTGCTCGTTGGCGACTTCGTTCGAGAAGATCCAATTATGACCAAGGCGGACACGTTTGTCCGCCTTGGCTTGGAGTCGCAGTTCCTTCACGTACCTAGGAAAGCTTACGTGACATCGATTTGGCCTGCATGAACAGCAACAGATAGTCCGGACCGCCGGCTTTACTATCGGTGCCCGACATGTTGAATCCGCCGAAGGGATGCACGCCGACGAACGCGCCGGTACTCTTTCGATTGAAGTACAGGTTGCCGACGAAAAACTCTTCCCTGGCGCGTTCGATCTTCGCGTCGTCGGTGGTGTAGAGCGATCCGGTCAAGCCGAACTCGGTGTTGTTGGCGATTTCCAGCGCGTGATCGAAGTCTCGGGCTTTGATGACGGCGAGGACCGGCCCGAAGATCTCCTCCTGCGCGATCCGCGCCTGCGGGTCGACGTCGGCGATCACGGTTGGCTCGAGGAAGTAGCCCTCGCTGCCGACACGCTTGCCGCCGGCGACGAGCCGGCCTTCTTTCTTGCCGACCTCGATGTATTCGGATATCGACTCGAGGGCGGCTTCGTTCACGACCGGACCCATGTAGACGGATTGCTGCTCGGGATCACCGACGGTGATCTTGGCGACGCGTTCTTTGAGCTTGCTCACGAATTCATCGTAAATCTTGGCGTCGACGATCGCGCGCGAACACGCCGAGCACTTTTGCCCTTGGAAGCCGAAGGCCGAAACGGCGACGCCCTCGACCGCGGCCTCGAGATTGGCGTCGGCGGCGACCACGATCGAATCTTTTCCGCCCATCTCGGCGACGACGCGTTTGATCCACTTCTGTCCCGGCTGCGGTCTGGCGGCGAGCTCGTTGATGTGCAAGCCCACTTCCTTCGATCCGGTAAACGAGATGAAACGAATCTGCGGATGGCCGACGATCAAGTCGCCGATCACGCTGCCCGAGCCGGGGATGAAGTTTACGACGCCTTTGGGCAAACCGATCTCGTGCAACAAGTCGACGAACCATGCGGCGATGATCGCCGAATCGCTCGACGGTTTGAGAACGACCGTGTTGCCGGCAACGATCGCGGCCGAGGTCATGCCCATCATGATCGCCCCGGCGAAGTTCCAGGGCGGGATCACCGCGCCGACGCCGAGCGGAATGTAGACCATCTCGTTGCGTTCGCCTTCGATCGGCACGACCGGCTGCGGCTCCGCGAAGCGCAGCGCTTCGCGGGCGTAGTATTCGAGAAAATCGATTGCCTCGGCGATGTCGCCGTCGGCCTCGGGCCAGCTCTTTCCGACCTCATAGACCAGCAGCGCGTCGTATTCGTAGCGCCGCTCGCGCAATTTCGCGGCCGCCTCGAAGAGGAAGGCGGCGCGTTCGCGCGCGCTCGTGCGTTTCCAAGAATCGAACGCGCGCGCTGCGGCCGCGATGGCGGCGTTCGCTTGCTCCTTTGATGCCGAGCTGGTCAGGCCGACGACCTGGCTCGGGCGAGCGGGGTTGAGCGAGCGGATCGTCTTCTCGGTCTCGATCTTCTCGCCGTCGATGACGAGGGGGTAATGCCGTCCGAAGCGTTCCTTGACCGCGGCGAGGGCGGCCCGCATGGCGGCCGCGTCGGCCGGATCGGCAAACGACTTGACGACTTCATTCTTAAAGGGTGGCGTGGTGCGCTCGAGTGTGGTGGTCATGCTGCGAGATTTCCCCGCCCCGGGCCGGGCTGCCTTGGTCTGACAATTCCGCTAGCGGGCTGCTCGGCGGGGGTGCGAGAATCTTCGCCATATGACCTACGACATCGCGATCGTCGGCGGCGGCATCGTTGGCCTAGCCACAGCGCGGGAATTGCTTATGCGCCACCCGCACCTCAAGCTCGTCTTGCTCGAAAAAGAAGAGCTGCTCGCCACGCATCAGACCGGGCACAACAGCGGCGTGATTCATTCGGGCATCTACTATAAGCCCGGTTCGCTCAAAGCGAAACTCTGTGTCGAAGGCCGGCGCGCGCTCTGGGCCTATTGTGATGCCAAAGGCATCCCATACCGCAGCGTCGGCAAGCTCATCGTCGCGACCGAAGAACGCGAACTTCCGCTGTTGCAAGGGCTCTTCGATCGCGGTGTGGCCAACGGCATCGAGAGCCTCGAGATCGTCGATGCGGCCGGCATTCGCGAACGTGAGCCGCATTGCCGCGGCATCAAGGCAATCTTCTTGCCGGTTACCGGAATCGTCGATTACGGCGAAGTCGCGCGCTCCTACGGCGACGACGTCCGCGCGATGGGCGGCGAGATCGTTACCGGTCGCGAGGTGCGCGGGATCGAGCGCAGAGGCGGCGCCGTAGCGCTGGCAACGACGCACGGCGACTACCAGGCGCGCTACGTGATCACCTGCGGCGGCCTGCAGTCCGATCGCCTCGCCAGGATGACCGGCGGCAAGAGCGACCCCAAGATCGTTCCGTTTCGCGGCGACTACCTGATCCTCAAGCCCGAGAAGCGCTATCTGGTCAAGGGCAACATCTATCCGGTTCCCGACCCGAACTTTCCGTTTTTGGGCGTGCACTTCACACCGCGGATGAACGGCGACATCTGGCTTGGACCCAATGCCGTGCTCGCCTTCGCTCGCGAAGGGTATTCGTTCACCACGATCAACCCGGGCGATTTGCTCGAAACGCTGACGTATCCGGGATTCATCAAGCTCGCGAGTAAGTATTTCTCGACCGGCATGGGCGAGATGTACCGGGACGTGCTGCGCAGTGCCTACGTCAAAGCGCTGCAGCGGTACATTCCCGAGTTACAGGTGTCGGATACGCTCTCCGGCCCGTCCGGGGTGCGCGCGCAGGCGATGATGGCTGATGGAACGCAGGTCGACGACTTCGTCTTTGAAGGCGACGAGGGGACGATGCACGTGCGCAACGCGCCCTCGCCCGCGGCGACCTCGTCGCTCGCGATCGGAAAGTACATCAGCGACGACGCCGACGAACGCTTCCAACTGGGAACTGCTGCCGCAGCGGTGTAAGGCATGCCCGATTTCGCGATTCGGCCCATGGAGCACGGCGATATCCCCGCCGTGCTCTTGCTTTTCGATGCGGTTGCGGCCGAACGGCTCTGGATCGGCACCGAGCCGGGGTACGACCGCGAGAAGTACCAAGACATGTTCGGTTTCTCGCTCGGCAACGGCAACGGCATGTTCGTCGCGCACACCGGCGGGCAGATCGTCGGCGTGATCACCGAATACCGGCATGATCCTTACGGTCACACGATCGGCATGTTGGTCGACGAGCGCTATCGCGGCATGGGAATCGGCCGCGCCCTGCTCGATCGGCTCGTGACCTGGGCACGGGAGCGTGGAATCCCACACATTGCGCTGCTGGTTTTTCCGCATAACGAGCGCGCACTCGCGCTCTATCGTTCGTTCGGATTCGTCGAGATCGACGCTCAGGCGGCGCGCATCTCGCGCGCGAGCGGCGAAGCGTGGGACGCGATCCTCATGCGCAAAGTCCTTTAGCGGCGGCGATGAGGGGCTCGACGAAGGCCCGCACGTGGTCCGCAGCCTCTTCTCCTCGTGTTCCGGCGTAGGCATCGATCAGCGCGCTGCCGACGATAAAACCGTCGGCGAGACGTGCGACGGCGCGGACGTGCTCGGCTGAACTCACGCCGAAACCCACGGCGAGCGGCGTATCGGTGAACGTGCGCAACATCTCGATCTGAGAGCGCAGCGCATCGATCGCGGGCTGCGTGCCGGCGCCGGTGACGCCTAGGCGCGATACGACATACATGAAACCGGTGCTTTGCTCCGCGATGCGCTTGGCGCGCTCGGGCTTGGTCGACGGGGCGACGAGCAGCGGCATGTCCAATCCGTTTTCAGCCAGCGAAGCCCTGAGCTCACCGCCCTCTTCCAGCGCGATGTCGGGCACGATCGCGCCGCACGCGCCGGCATCCGCGGTGCGTTGCGCGAAACGTGAGATGCCGTAGTGATAGACCGGATTGAAATAGGTAAAGAGGATTGCCGGCGCCCCTCCGCGATCGTGATGTTCGCGAACCAGCTCCAGGACCGAGTCAATCGTCGTTCCCGCAGCCAACGCGCGCTGCCCGGCGGCGGCGACCGTCGGACCGTCCGCCAGCGGATCGCCGTACGGTATCCCCAGCTCGATCGCGTCGGCGCCGCTCTGCGTGAGCGCGGCCAGGACGGCGAGCGTCGTAGCGGCATCCGGATCGCCCGCCATCACGTAGGGAACGAACGCCGCCCGCCCGGCGTCGCGCGCGCGTTTGAAGAGCGCTTCAAGCACGCTGCATGCCTCGAACCTGCGCGATGTCTTTGTCGCCGCGTCCCGACAGATTGACGAGAATCAGGTCGTCGGAGCTGCGCTCCGCGGCCAATTCTTTCGCGAACGCGAGTGCGTGCGCGCTTTCGAGCGCCGGAATGATGCCCTCCGCACGTGAGAATACATGGAACGCCTCCAGCGCCTGGTCGTCGCTCACCGGAACGTAGCTTGCGCGCCCGCTCTCTTTGAGAAATGCGTGTTCCGGTCCGACGCCGGGGTAATCCAAGCCGGCGCTGATCGAATGCGTATCGAGCACTTGTCCTTGCGCGCTCTGCAGGAGATACGAACGCGAACCGTGCAGCACGCCGATGCTTCCGGCTGCCAGCGAGGCCGCGGTTCTTCCGCTCGCGATTCCTTCGCCCGCAGCTTCGACGCCCCAAAGCCGTACCTGCGGGTCGTCGAGAAAGCCGGCGAAAATTCCCATCGCGTTGCTTCCGCCGCCGACACACGCGATCACGTCGCTGGGTAGACGCCCATAGCGCTCGAGGCATTGCGCCCGCGCTTCGATGCCGATCACTTTTTGGAATTCGCGAACCATGTAGGGATATGGATGCGCGCCGACGACACTGCCGATCACATAGAACGTATCTTCAACCTGCGCCGCCCACACGCGAAAGGCTTCGTTGGTTGCGTCCTTGAGCGTCCGCGTGCCGCCGGTCACCGGGTGCACCCGCGCACCAAGCAGGTTCATGATGTAGACGTTGAGCGCTTGGCGCTCGACGTCGACCGCACCCATATAGACGTCGACGGGGAACCCAAACTTTGCGCCCACGGTCGCGGTGGCGACGCCGTGCTGGCCGGCACCGGTCTCGGCGATCAGCCGACGCTTTCTCATCCTGCGCGCGAGGAGCGCTTGTCCGACGGTGTTGTTGATTTTGTGCGCGCCGGTGTGATTGAGATCCTCGCGTTTGATCGACAACGGCACGCGCCGATCCGCGAGATAGCGTTCCGCCGTGTAGAGCGGCGACGGACGGCCGACGAAGTCGCGTAGCGTTTCCTCGTATTCGCGCCAGAACTGCGGATCGGCGAAGGCGCGGTTCATTTCGCGCTCGAGCGACTCCAGCGCGTCGATCAGGACTTCCGGAACGAAGCGGCCGCCGAACGCGCCGAAGTAGCCGCGCGCGTCAGGCTTCATCGGCCTCGCGTACCGCCGCAACGAATCGCTCCATCTTGAGCGCGTCCTTCCGGCCCCCGCTTTCGATACCGCTGCGCACGTCGACCCACGCGGGTCGCACCGTACGAATACAGTCGCCGACGTTTTCGGGCGTGAGCCCTCCGGCGACCACGATGTCGCGCGAACGCGCAATCGACGCGGCGACGGGCCAGGGAAACGTGCGTCCGGTGCCCCCGTACATCCCGTCGACCTTGGTATCGAAGAGCGGCATCGCCGGCGCGTAGCGGTCGCAGAGGGTCCTGAGCTCTTGCACGCCGTCGTGCTCGCCGACGTGAATCCCCTTCACCACCGGCTCGCCGACCGCACGCACAAATTCCGGCGATTCGTTTCCGGAAAGCTGGACCACCAGATGCGGAAACAGCCAACGAGCGCGCTCGACGTCCTCTATCGAGGGATCCACGAACACGCCGACTGCAACGATGCTCGTGCCGATGCGCTGCGCGATCTCGGCGGCAGCGTTGGAATCGATGCCGCGCGGGGAGGGCGCGAAGATCATGCCGACCGCATCGGCCCCGGTGTCGATCGCCAGCGTCACGTCGGCCCAGGTGCTGCAGCCGCAGAATTTAATGCGCGTGGACATGTTTGAGGGAAGCGATCAGGGCGGCGGGATCATCCGCGCGCATCAGTGCCTCACCGATCAGAAAACCGCGCGCCCCGGCCCGCCGCAGACGCTCGATGTCTTCGTGGCCGCGCATCCCGCTTTCACTGATCGCGAAGACGTATGGCGGAACGCGCGGAAGTAGGTGCTCGCTGACCGCGAGATCCGTCGTCATCGTGCGCAGACTGCGGTTGTTGACACCGACGAATTCGACCCCGAGCGCGAGCGCGCGTTCGAGCTCGCGCGTGTCGTGAACCTCGACGAGCGCGTCCAGTTGATAGACGCGCGCCTCGTCCAGCGCCGCGCGGATCTGTTCGTCGCTCAGCCCCGAAACGATGAGCAGGATCGCATCGGCGCCGTAGGCGGCCGACTGCGCGACTTGATAGGGTACGGTGAGAAAGTCTTTGCGCAGAATCGGCAGCGAGCTGGCTGCGCGTACCGCGGTCAAAAAACCGAGATCGCCCAGGAAGTGATCGCTCTCGGTGAGCACGCTGATCGCGTCGGCTCCGGCGCGCTGATAGGTCATAGCGATCGCGACCGGATCGAAATCGCGTGCGATCAAACCGGCCGATGGTGAAGCGCGCTTGATCTCGGTGATGATGGCGTCACCGCTGCGGGCACGAAGCAGGGCGAGAAGATGGCGGCGCGACGCTACGGTCGCCAGCGCACGCTCGCGAATCTGCTCGTACGGTTCGCGCGCCATTTCGCGTTCGAGGTGCGCAGCCTTCGCCGCGTAGATTTTCTTGAGTACGTCCTCAGCCATCGGTGGCCAGCTCCTTTGCGCGCTCGTAGGTCCGTAACGCCGCACCCGAGGCGAGAATCGAGCGCGCATGCTCGAGTGCGGGTTTCATCGGTTCCTCGCCGACGACGTGCAGGACCAGCGCCGCGTTGAGGGCGACGACCTCCGCACGGGGCGATCGTTCCCCGCCCAAAATCGAAAGAAATGCATGGCGCGCGTCTTCAACCGATGCGCCGACGATTGCGCTTAGCGGCGCCGCGATTCCAAAGTCTGCCGGATCGAGCCTCCAGCGCCGGCCCCCTTCTTCGCCGAACGAATACACCGCGGTCGGTACATCGCCCGCGACCTCGTCTATTCCGTTCTCGCCGTGCACGATGGCACCCCGCCGAACCCCCAATCCCCGGAGCACGGCCGCCAGCGGCTCCAGAAGATCGGCGCGCGCGACGCCCACGACCTGGATGCTCGCCGAGGCGGGGTTGGTGAGCGGGCCTAAGATGTTGAAGAGCGTGCGTATGCCGAGCTCGCGCCGGATCGGCGCTGCGTTCTTCATTGCCGGGTGGTAGCGCGGCGCGAACATGAACGTAAATTTCGCTTCGCGCAGCATGCGGGCAGCCCGGTCGGGGGCCAGGTCGATCGGTAAGCCGGTCGCCTCGAGCACATCCGCGCTTCCGCACGCGCTCGACGCGGCGCGGTTGCCGTGTTTCGCAACGGGAATTCCGGCCGCAGCCGTGACAAGCGCGGCCATCGTCGAGATGTTGATCGTATTCGCGCCGTCGCCGCCGGTGCCGACGACGTCGACCACGTCCGGTAGTCCGTGCTCGACGTGCAGGCTGCGCTCGCGCATCGCCCGCGCCGCTCCGATGATTTCGTCGATATCTTCGCCGCGGCAAGCGAGTGCAACGAGCAAACCCGCACCCTGAGCCGGCGTGAGCTCAGCGTCGAAGATTGCGCCGATCATCTCGGCGCTCTCCGTTTGAGAGAGACGAGCGCCGGCTATGAGCCGGCGAAGCAGCGGCGCGAAGTCCATGATTAACCCCGAGTTCGGGGGCCCCGGCGGCGGAGCCGCCGGGGGGTGCGTAGCGCTGCAGCGCGGAGCACCATTTAAACTCGTGAGTTAGTCAGATTTATCTGACTAACTCTAGTAGCGACAGCTCGGCGGCGTCGCCGTGGCGCACGCGCGTCTTGGTGATGCGCGTGTAGCCGCCGGTCCGGCCCTTGAGCGAAGGCGCGATCTGTTCGACCAGTTTCTTGACCACTGCCGGCTCGGTGAGGAACTCGGCGATCTTCCTTCGCGCGGCGAGATCCCCGGCCATCGCCGTCGTGATCAGCTGCTCGACGACGCGGCTGATCTCTTTGGCTTTCGTCGAGGTCGTCTCGATCTTCTCGTGTTTGAAGAACGAGGTCGCCATGTTGCGCAGAAGCGCCTTGCGGTGACCGTCGGTCCGCGAGAGCCGTTTGTATGCGATTTGATGCGGCATGTTTGGTTCGAATCTCGTTGCGCTACGATTGGCGCAGCGAAAGCCCCCTCTCTGCCAGAACCTGCTTGATTTCATCGAGCGACTTCTTGCCGAAGTTGCGCATCTTCATGATCTCGTCTTCGGTAAGGTCGAGCAGCTCGGAGACTTTCGAGATCCCCGCGCGCTTGAGACAGTTGAACGAGCGCACCGAGAGGTTGAGGGTTTCGACCGGGATGTCCCATTCGTTCGGCGGGGCTTCCGGCAGCGGCTCTTCGCGGCTGGTGAAGCCGACGAAGAGGTCGAGCTGCTCTTGCATGATCGCTGCCGCAGTAGCCAGTGCGTCGTCCGGTGTGATCGAGCCGTTGGTTTCGATTTCCAGCGTAAGACGGTCGTAATCGACGCTCTGGCCGACGCGCGTGTCGTCGACCGAGAAATTGACCTTGCGAATCGGCGAGAAGATCGAATCGAGCGGGATGAGGCCGATCATGTGCTCGATGTTCCGTTGCCGGTCGGCCATCACGTAACCGCGGCCTTTCTCCACGCCGATCTCCATCGAGAGCTTCGCGTCTTTCGCGGTGAGCGTAGCGATGTGATAGCTCGGGTCGAGGATCTCGACGTCGGCATCCGGCGCGATGTCCGCCGCGGTGACTTCCTTGGCCCCGGAAATGGAGAGATTGAGGACGCGGGGATCATCGCTGTTGAGTTTGACCGGCAATCCTTTGAGGTTGAGCATCAGCGCGATCGTATCCTCGACCATCCCGGGGATCGTCGAGAACTCGTGCAGCACGCCGTCGATCTTCATATAGGTGACGGCCGCGCCGGGGATCGAGCTGAGCAGGATGCGGCGCAGCGCGTTACCGAGCGTGATTCCAAATCCTCGCTCCAGCGGCTCGATCACGAATTTGGCATAGTTCTCGCGCCGCTCACGAACTTCAATGGTTGAGCCGGCGGGTGTTTCCAACGTGGTCATGATGTGGTTTCGTTTGTCCTTTGTTGCCGCTTACGTTATCCGCCATCGTCCCCGACGATCACGATCCTACGCCTAGCAGCGGCTTGTAGTGATGAACCCGCACGAAGCGGGTGAGGGTTCGGAGCGCAGGATGCGCGCCCGGCCAACGGCCGGCCGAACCGTCTAGCGAGAATAGTATTCGACGATGAGTTGCTCGTCGACGGGAGTATCGATTTGCTCACGCGCCGGCAGCTGCGTCACCCGGCCGGTGTTCTCGCCATCGTTCCACTCCAGCCACTCCGGCGGACGGCGCGAACGCGCGACCTCCAGATTCGCCTCGAACACGGGCGACTTGAGGCTGCGCTCTCCGATCGAGATCACGTCACCGGGTTTGACGATATACGACGGCACGTTGACGATTTTGCCGTTCACGCGGAAATGGCGATGCGTTACCAGCTGACGGGCCTGAGCGCGGCTGTTCGCCAGGTTTAGACGGTACACCACGTTGTCGAGGCGGCGCTCGAGCAATTGCATGAACGTACGACCGGTCTGACCCGGAATGCGCGCGGCCTCACGGAAATAATTCTCAAACTGCGTTTCGTGCACGCCGTAATAGCGGCGCATTTTCTGCTTCTCGCGCAGCTGGCGGCCGTATTCGGAAATCTTCGTGCGTTGCTTGCCGGCGGTCTTCTGACCGGGCGCCGTTCCTCGGCGTTCGACCGCGCACTTCTTGGAGAGGCAGCGATCGCCTTTGAGGAAGAGTTTGATCTTCTCGCCGGTCTTGCTCGAGGCGGTTTCACGCCGGCACAAACGGCATACTGGTCCAATGTAACGCGACATATCTTCTCTCTTCGATTACACGCGGCGGCGCTTGGGCGGGCGGCAGCCGTTATGAGGAATAGGCGTAACGTCTTTGATCATCGTGATCTCGAGGCCGGCGGCTTGAAGCGAACGAATGGCCGCTTCGCGTCCGGCGCCGGGACCCTTGACGAACACTTCCGTGCTCTTCATGCCGTGTTCCATCGCCTTGCGCGCGGCCGATTCGGCAGCCATCTGCGCAGCAAACGGCGTCGACTTCTTCGATCCTTTGAAGCCGAGGTTGCCTGCCGAGGCCCAAGAGACCACGTTGCCATGCGGATCGCTGATTGTGACGATCGTATTGTTGAACGACGCGTGCACGTGAGTCACGCCCGACTGGACGTTTTTGACCTCACGCTTCCGCCGCGTCTTCGTTTGCTTTTTGGCAGCCAAAAAAGACTCCGATGTTTTTCCGGTTCCCCGAACGACGGGGCTGTCGTCGCCTAGACTCGTCCGCCGCGCTTCGCGCGGACGCACCTCGTGTGCTCGGACTTTGTTGCCGCATCCGTGCGGCAACGGGTCCACCCTGCGGTGATCCCATCTGGTGGAGCTGGGGACTCGGCGATTGCCCCCAGAGCCGCGCGCCACCGCCAGAGAGAGAGCAGCAGCGCCAAGCAGGTATCTTACCGTAGGTAGCCGCGGATGTCAAAGGGGCCCCCAAGAAAGAGAAGGCTCGGTCCCCAGACCGAGCCTTCTCCGTTCCATCCTAGCCGCACGGAGGCGGCTGAAGGTTCCAAGCACAGGATGTGCGACCGGCGAGAAGCCGGTGGAACCATCTAGAACTTGATGCCGATACCCGCGAAGGGTCCGTTGGCCGTGTAGTTGACCGGAGCGTTGGTCTTGTTCGTACCGCTCAGGCCCTGCCAGCCGGCTTCGATGAAGATCGGACTGTTCCCGAAGACGTAATCGAAGCCGATCTGGTACTTCAGGAAGTTGTAGCTGAGCGTGTAGACGTTCCCGGACGGATCCGTGAAGTTGCCCTTGGTATTCGGATAGTAGTAGGCACTACCGAACCACGAGAGCGCCTGATTCAGATCCGGGAGCTTCTCGGCGCCGAACCCAACCCCGTTCAAACGCGGATAGCCGTAGTTGGTTGAACGGAACAGATAGCCTACGCCGATGTAAATCCGCGGATCAGCCACCTTGATGCCCAGACGCGCATCGACGTCGGTGTCTTTGGCCGTAAAGGCCGGCACCGCAGTCGAACCGAGTCCGCCGATCGTTGTCACGTAGCAGTCGGCAGTCGGCGTAGCCACGCCGCCGGCGCACGTGTGCGGATATTGGAACTGCTCGAAGTTGCCTCCAATCATCCAGGGGATGTTGAACGCGTCGAACTCCCACGCGCCGTGAATGTCATACGAGCTGCCCGTTCCCGTGTTACCCGGGCTGAATTCGTTATAGACCTTCGGCGAGAAGATGTAGTCGCCGGCCACGAAGATTTCCTTATATGGTGTTGCCACCGGAACAGGAGTCGGCGTGGGCGCGACCGTCGGCGCGACGGTGGGTGCTGCGGTCGGCGGCGCACTCGGCGGCGGCGTCGCCGGAATATACCGAACGACGACGATTTGACGATCGGGAACCCACTGCACGTAGGCACCCATTCCTTCCGAGATGACGCGAACCGGCACGAGGATGATGCCGTGATAAATCATCGGCGGCACGTCCAGCGGACGCGATTCACCGTTGATGATCACTTCGGGTTGCCCGACCGTAACCTTCACTTCCGAACCGGGCTTGCTGACCGTTACGGTCTTGCTGGCCGGATCGTACGAAACCGTCGCCCCCATTTGCTCGAACATCGAGCGCAGAGGGATCAGCACGGTACCGCCTCTCACCAGCGCCGCAAGCACGCGTCCTTGCCGGAGCGTGTCGGGTTTCGCGTAAACGTGGTGATCGTTGAAGAGAATTGGGTATTGGCCGGACGGCGGAGATCCGAAGTTGGCCGGCGGCATCGAACCTTGGTCTTGCGCAACCACAGCTTGTCCAGTGTTTCCCTGTGATTGCGAAGCCGAGGTTGCAGCTACCGCGGTGAGCCCGCAAAGCACTGCCATGAGTGCCGCTAGGACTCCGGTGCTCAGTCGTTTCACAAGAGCCTCCTTAGCTTCTTTAACAATATCGCGTGGGGTCGCTTATCTGCCCCACGAGCCTAACAACGCATGGCCGCCACCCCGGGTTCCACGCGGACCAGGCCTAGTGCTATTTCCCTGTCCGGGTAAGCGGTAAACGCCAGATCCACCCCGTACCGATGAGTAATTCGGCACTTGCCAGGAGCATCGCGTCGCGCGGCCCGGCGCCGGAGTTCAGCGTTCCCAATCGCGAGAGGAGCAGGCTCGCCACCAGCGGCGCGAGGAGCTGGGGTCCGACCACCGCCAGGTTCCAAACCGCCATCGTCGTGGCCATGGCGTTCGGCGGGAGCAACCGGCACGCGAATGCCCAATCGGCACAGAGGAATATACCCCACCCGACGCCGGCTGCTGCGATCGCCAACGGCAGCACCGGCAAGGCTTGCGCGAGCGCCAGCACCACGAGCGAAACGCAGACGAGGCCGCCGCCGGCCGTCACCACTAGGCGTTCGTCGCTGCGATCGGCCGGTCGCGCCGCGATCATCGCACCCGCGGTTCCCAAGGCGGTGAAGAGCAAGATGCACAGCCCGCTTGCGCGGGTCGCATCGAGAACGAATCCCCGCGGTAAGACCGCGGCGACGAAGAAATATAAGTATCCGAGCACGGTGTAGAACCCGAGGTAGACCATCGCACGCGAGATGAACAAATCGACCAGCGTGCGCGTCAATGCGAACGGCGGGCGTTCCGAGAGCGGCTGCAGCGGAACGCCGCGGAGGTGCAGCAACGTGCCGAGCGCGGCGCTGAGGAGGCCGAGCGCCAAAGCAATCCCGAGAATCTCCCCGTTTCCGAGAAACGCGGCCAGCACGGCACCGGTCGCATTGCCCGCGCTGCCGAGCGCAGCCAGCCATCCCGAGGCGAATCCGAACCGTTGCGGCGGCAGCGTATCCGGAATCACCGCTTGATATGGGCCGATGATCAGGTTGAGCGAAAACTGGAGTGCGACGAACGAGGCCAGCAACGTGCCGGCGGTGGGCGCGGCGTATAACGCGAGCACGGCGCCGCTTCCGAAGATCGCGCCGAGAAGATAAAACCCGCTGCGCCGCCGACCGCGACGACGCAGATGGTCGGAGAGCGGCCCGACGACCAGCTGCGTGAGCCCGGCGGCAAACGCACCGCTTGCCGAAATCTCTGCAAACGTAGCGAGTGACGAACCCGCGGCCAGTTGTACCGTTCGGGCTTGCAGCGAGATGCCGAGTACAGCCCCCCAAATCAATTGGACGCCGAACCACAGCAGCGTGATGCGTGCGGGATGTGCCGGCTTAGGCATGATCGAGCGCGTACCGGTACTCTGTTAGGACGTCGATGTCGTAGGCGAGTTCGGGCGGTGCGTCGCGCACGGCTGCGACGGGGACGTCCAAGACGCGCTGCGCGCGCGCTTCGAGCGCCGCGACGGATAGCTGTCGAAAAGCGAAACGGACCAGCACCGACGGTCCCGCGATCGCCGCCATCTTCCACGGCGCCTTGCGTGCATCGAACAGCATGCTCGCCAATGCCCGGATCCGCGCACGTGAGCCCGCCGGCAGATGAAAAACGCCGCCATTGACGACGCGCTCACCGGCAAGCGTGATTCCGAACGGAGGTGCGCCGGGAAAGCGCCGGGAGAACGCATCGTGCGCGGTGAGCGGCATGCTCAGCGCGCAAGGATCGATACGTTCCAGGAACCACTGCAGCGCGCGCTCGTCGATGTAGGGCAGATCGCAGGTCAGATAGAGCAGAGCCGCATCGTCGGGCCAGGCGTCGAGCGCGCCGAGCACGTTCGCTCCACCCGACCCGGCATCGCGTACCATCTTCACCGGCGCGAGCGCCCCGCATTCCGCACCGACGGCGTCGTTGCCCACGACGGCGATTCGCTCGATGCCGCATCCCACCAGCGCTTCGATCGTGCGTGCGATCAAGGTGCGTCCGCGAACGGGCGCGAGCGCCTTGCGATCGGTTCCGGCAAGCAGCGCGAACTCGCCGCCGATCGGACCGCCGGCCGTAATGACGGCGTTCATGAAGAAAGGCCCGGCATTCGCCGGGCCTTCGCGCTATTTCTTGGTTAAGGCCTTCTTCTTGCCCGCGACGGTCCGTTTCGGCCCCTTGCGCGTGCGCGCATTGGTCTTGGTGCGCTGGCCGCGAACCGGGAGGCCGCGACGATGACGCAGTCCGCGGTAGCAGCCGATGTCCATCAGCCGCTTGATGTTGCCCTGTACCTCGCGCCGCAAATCACCTTCGACCCGCACTTGCAGCGTGTCGATCGCGTCACGCAGTTTCTTTTCGTCGTCTTCGGCGAGGTCTTTCACGCGCGTGTCGGGATTGATCCCCGCATGGGCGAGCAGCTTCGCCGCCGTCGTCGGGCCGACGCCGTAGATGTACTGCAGCGCAATCTCGATACGCTTCTCGCGCGGAAGATCGATACCAGCGATACGTGCCATAAGTGGTTTCCTCTTTAACCTTGCACTTGCTTGTGCTTCGGATTGACGGTGCAGATCACGCGCACTTTACCCTCGCGGCGAATGATCTTGCACTTTTCGCAAATTTTCTTGACCGAAGGTCTGACTTTCATTTTGATGGTGCTCCGCCCTTGGCTCCGCACCCCCGCGAAGTTCCTTCGCGGGGCCCCTGGGCCACGGGCGCCTTTCTCCTATAGATATCCGCTTGAGATCCCCCGAGGGGCGCCCAAACGAAGGTTGGTTTTGCTAACGACGCTGCTATCGGGACCTCGTCCAGCAGCCTTACTTATACCGGTACGTTATTCTGCCGTGCGTGAGATCGTAGGGCGAGAGCTCCACGAGAACTCTATCTCCGGGAAGAATGCGGATGAAGTTCATCCGGATTTTTCCCGACACGTGTGCCAACACACGGTGCCCGTTGGCGAGTTCCACCCGAAACATCGCATTGGGCAGAGGCTCGACGATCGTGCCCTCGACCTCGATCGCCTCTTCCTTGGGCGTGGCGGTCTTGGCCGCTTTGTCCGTATTCTTCTTCGCCCGGGCGGGGCGACGGCCGCCGCGACGAGGCATCAGCTCGCCGGTATCCTTTCCGCGTCCGGAACGTACTTGGCAGCGTCCGGATGCTCCCCGTAGTTGCGAAGCGTAAGGATTTTCGGACCATCCTCGGTCACGGCAATCGTGTGCTCGAAGTGCGCTGCGAGTTTACCATCTGACGTGACGACTGTCCAGCCGTCCTTGAGGATCTCGACCTTCCGGTCGCCCTCGGTGATCATCGGCTCGACTGCCAACACCAGCCCCGGGCGCAATTCCATTCCGGTCCCGGCCTTACCGTAGTTGGGGACCTGCGGCTCCTCGTGCATCGCCGTGCCGACCCCATGCCCGGCGAGCTCACGGACCACTCCGTAGCCGTGCTTTTCGGCATAGCGCTGAACCGCCGCGCCGATGTCGCCGATGCGGTTTCCGCGCTGCATCTGCGCGATTCCGATCATCAAGCACTCTTGGGTGACCTCGAGCAAGTGCCGCGCCTTTTGCGAGATCGTGCCGATCGGAATCGTCACCGCGGAATCGCTCACGTATCCCTCGAGCGTCGTCCCGATGTCGATCGAGAGCAGATCGCCGTCGCGCAGCACGTACTCGCCCGGAATGCCGTGCACGACCTCGTCATTCACCGAAGCACAGATCGTGGCCGGAAAACCGTGATACCCCTTGAACGTCGGCAACCCGCCGCGCTCGAGGATCCCTTTCTCGGCTGCCGCATCGAGATCGCGCGTCGTCATTCCCGCCTTCGCGCTTTGCATCAGCTCGGTCAACACGACCGCGGTGATCTTGCCGCTGCGCCGCATCGTCTCGATCTCACGCGCCGACTTTAGCGTGACCATGTTTAAAGGCACTCCGCCCCAGGCTCCGCGCCGTTAGTCATGCGCGTGTTCCAGACCGATGGCGTGTATGAGTTCGTGGCTGACGTCCTCGACCGCCAGCGTCGCGTCGATGCGCGCGAGGCGCCCGCGAGTCTCATAATAGTCGACCAGCGGCATCGTCTGCAGTTCGAAGACATCGAGCCGCTTCTTGATCGTTTCAGGGCGATCGTCTTCGCGCTGCACCAGCGGTCCGCCGTCTTCATCGCAAATGCCCGCCACCTTCGGCGGATCGAACTTCTCGTGGTAGACGCGGCCGGTCCGCGGATTGGTCCAGCGTCCGAGCAGACGTTCTTCGAGCAGCGGCCGCGGTATTTCAAAGTACACCGCGCCGGGAAGGCCGCGTCCGCGCGATTCGAGCAGCGTATCCAACGCTTGGGCTTGCGCAACCGTACGCGGAAAGCCGTCGAAGAGCACCGCTTCGCCTTCGCGCAGTTCCCCTTTGACCATGTCGATGATCAAGTCGTCGGGTACGAGTTCGCCGCGCTGCATATAGCCTTCGGCAGCTTTGCCGAGCTGCGTCCCTTGAACGCGGTGCTGCCGGAGGAGATCGCCGGTCGAGACCTGGCGGTAGCCGAAGCGCTTCTGCAAGATCTGCGCCTGCGTCCCTTTCCCCGCGCCCGGCCCTCCGAGCAAAATGATATCAGCCGCCACTACCGTTTGATGAACCCGCGGTAGTCGCGCATCGCCAAGCGTGCTTCGATTTGAGAAATCGTATCGAGCGCGACGCCGACTACGATCAGCAGTGAGGTCGACCCCAGGTAGATCGTCGTGATGCTCAATCCGCGCTCGAGAACGTTTGGTGCGACGGCCAGCACGCCGAGGAAGATCGCGGCGGCGGTCGTCAGCCGCATGAGAATCCGATTGAGATAATCCACCGTCGGCTGGCCCGGGCGGATGCCGGGGATGAACGCGCCCGTCTTCTTTAGATTGTCGGCCACGTCACGGGTGTTGAGCACGACCGAGCTATAGAAGAACGTGAAGACCACGACGAGCAGAAAGTAGGTGATATTGTAGAGCGTACCGCCCGGCGCAAAGTACACGTTGATCAGTTCGCTCACCGCGGCCAGGTTGGTCGGATATCCGATGTTCCAGTGCAGACCCGGGAGCACGAAGAGCGAGTGATATGCGGGAGCGGCGGCGCCGGCGTGGCCCGAGAACCACGCGAGGGCCTGTTGGGGTAAGAGCAGGATCGAAATCGCGAAGATGATCGAGATCACGCCCGCGTTATTGAGCCGCAGTGGAATGTAGGTCGAACGCCCGGCAAACATTTTGCGTCCCACCACCCGGCGCGCCTGCTGCACCGGCACGCGCCGCTGCCCTTGGTACATGAAGATGATACCAATGATGATCGCGATCGTGATCAGGATGAATAGCACGAGGTTCAGGAGCGAGAGTCCGCCTTGCGCCGCCGAAGAATACGTCTGGCCCACATACTGCGGATACCGCAGCACGATGCCGATAAAGATGATCAGTGAAACGCCGTTGCCGATGCCCTTGTCGCTGATCTGCTCGCCGAGCCACATGAGGAAGAGCGTGCCCGCGACCATCGCCGTAATCGCAAAGAGCTGGTACCACAGGCTCGTATCGTAGAAGACCCCGGACGCCTTCATCGCGTTCGTCATGAAGGTTGCCTGTAAGAGCGCCAGCACGATCGTCAGCCAGCGCGTGTACTGGCCGATCTTCTTTCGGCCTTCCTCGCCGCCTTTCTTGGCCAACTCTTCGAGTTGCGGCAGCACGACCGTCATCAACTGCATGATGATCGAGGCGTTGATGTAGGGCGTGATCCCCATGGCGATGATCGAAAGCTTCTGCAGCGCACCGCCCGAGAGAAAGCCCAGCAGGGTGTAGAACTGCCCGCTCTTGAGGACGTTCTGCCAGGCGGCTTCGTTCACGTTGGGAAGCTGCACGTGGATCATGAAGATGAACCACGCGAAGGCAAAGAGCACGAACCCGATGCGCTTACGGATGTCGGGAACTAGTACCGCCGCGCGCAGATTATCGAACACCCTTACGCTCCCCTTTCGCCCTGAGCTTTGTCGCTCTTCGCTTCGCGCTCAGAACGAAAGTCGAGCCCAAGACGCGGCGTCGACGTCATTGGTCGCCTTCAGGAAAGGACGCGCCGGCGGCTTTGAGCGCTTCGAGCGCACTTGCCGAAAAGACGACGTCGCGAAACTTCAATCCCGATGGAAGCGCCGTACCGGTCTTGCTCCCGCCCAGAATCTTCACGCCGTCGAGCGTCGACTTCAAAATGCCGCGCTCGCGCAGCGACTCG
This sequence comes from Candidatus Baltobacteraceae bacterium, assembly GCA_035502855.1. Taxonomy (NCBI): domain Bacteria; kingdom Bacillati; phylum Vulcanimicrobiota; class Vulcanimicrobiia; order Vulcanimicrobiales; family Vulcanimicrobiaceae; species Vulcanimicrobiaceae bacterium. The sequence goes on along the minus strand of DATJTX010000030.1, from coordinate 16,616 downwards.
GGCGAAATCTCGACGCTCGCATCCCACGCGCTGAGCTGATGCAGGTTGACGACCGCGTAACGCGCACGGAAGTGCCCGATGTCGCGCGCCTTTTGCGAGTATCCGCGCTTGTGAGGCAGACGACGCCCCCACGGCGTCTGACCGCCTTCGAACGAGGGACCCTTGCCGCCGCCCGAGCGCACGGTCTGACCTTTGCCGCCTTCGCCGCCGGTCTTGACCATGCCCGACCCGTGTCCGCGGCCGATGCGCTGGCGCTTCGGCCACGAGCCTTTGGCGGGAACGAGCGCGCCCAGCTTGAGCATCGTTCCGCTCGGCGTCGCAATCGCACCGGCGCTCGTCGTGCTGCTTTTCGCAACGGCGGTTTTTGCAGCCGGCGCTTTCGCGGCGGGCGCTTTTGCGGCGGGCGCTTTTGTGGCCGGCGTTTTCTTTGCCGGCGACTTCTTTGCGGGCGACGCTTTCACCGCGGACTTTTTGCTAGCGGCGCTGCTCTTTTTTGCGGTTTTCTTTTTTTCTGCCATGATTTTTTTCTATCTCTAGCTTGCAGCCGAGAAAATTTCCTTAGCGGTCTTGCCGCGGAGCGCCGCCACGCGGTCGACCGTCTTGAGCGAACGCAATCCCTCGATTGTCGCGAGCACGACGTTGATCGGATTGTTCGTTCCCAGCGACTTGGTGAGGATATCGTGGATACCGGCCAGCTCCAGCACCGCGCGCATCGAGCCCCCGGCGATGACGCCGGTACCGGGCGCGGCGGGTTTGAGCATCACTTTGGCCGAGCCGACTTGCATGTACACTTCGTGGGGGATCGTTTTCTCCACCATCGGCACGGTTACGAGGTTCTTCTTTGCCTGCTCGACCGCTTTGCGAATCGCTTCAGGCACCTCGCCGGCCTTACCGATGGCGAAACCGACTTTGCCCTTGCGATCGCCGACCACGACGAGCGCACTGAAGCTGAAGCGTTTACCGCCCTTGACGACTTTCGCCACGCGATTGACGCGCACGACGGTCTCTTCGAATCCACTATTGTCGCGTTCGCGACCACCACGATAATTCATTAGAAATTCAGCCCCGCTTCACGCGCCGCATCGGCGAGTGCTTGTACGCGTCCGTGATATTTGTAGCCGCCGCGATCGAACACGACCTCGGTGATGCCGGCCGCCTTGGCCTTGGCCGCAATGGCCGTGCCCACGGCCTTGGCGGCATTGAGATTGGTCTTCGAGCCGAGCGATTCGCCAACCGACTTATCGCGCGTCGAAGCGGCCGCGAGCGTGTGACCCTTCGCATCGTCGACCAGCGTTGCGTAGATGTGGTGAAGCGTGCGCCGAACCATCAGACGCGGACAGTCGTTCGTGCCGGCAAGCTTCTTACGCAGGCGCTGATGACGCGCGCGACGCGAATCATCTTTGGAGAGGCGCGCCATTTACTTCTTTCCTGCCTTTCCGGCCTTACCGAGTTTCTTGCGAATGACCTCGCCCTCGTAGCGAATGCCCTTACCTTTATACGGTTCGGGCGCGCGCAGGGAACGGATCTCCGCCGCGACTTGACCGACTTGCTGTTTGTCGATGCCGTCGACGTGAATCTTGTTTTGTCCCTCGACCGAAAGCGTAATGCCCTTCGGCGGCTCGAACACGACCGGATGCGAGTAGCCCAGGCTCAGGTTCAGCCGCTCGCCCGCCTTGGCGGCGCGATAGCCGACGCCTTGGATCTCGAGGCTCTTGCGAAATCCTTTGCTCACGCCCTCGACCATGTTGGAGATCAGCGTGCGCGTCAACCCGTGCAGCGAGCGCTGTGGCTTCGCGTCGCTCTTGCGCGCGACGATCACTTTGCCGTCCTCGAGTTTGACGTCGATCGACTGCGTCAAAATCGTCTGACGCAGTTCACCCTTGGGCCCTTTGACGACCACCTCGCCGTCGCCCAGCGTGACGTTCACGCCGCTGGGCACGTTGACGGGGAGTTTTCCAATACGCGACATTTAGACTTTCCTTTTTAATCCTGAGCCTGTCGAAGGACTACCAAACATATGCCAGGACTTCACCGCCGACGCCGAGCTTTTTAGCCCGTTTGCCGGACATGATGCCCTGCGGGGTCGACATGATGACCAGACCCAAGCCGCCGAGCACGCGCGGGATCTCGGTTTTGCCCGTGTACACGCGCAAGCCCGGACGCGAGATGCGGCGCAGGCCGGTGATGACTTTTTCTTTCTCCGGACCATACTTGAGACGGATGCGCAGCGTGCCTTGCGGCCCTTCGTTCACCCGCTCGAAATCTTCGATGAAACCCTCGTCTTTGAGGATCTGGGAGATCGCGGCTTTTACGCGCGACGCCGGAACGTCCACCGTCTTGTGATTGGCGGTGTTCGCGTTGCGGATGCGCGTGAGCAGATCAGCAACGGGGTCGGTTATAGCTGCCATTTTAAAACACTTCTCCAATCATCACCGTCACCAACTCGCCTTGGTTACGCCGGGGACCACGCCTTTGTGCGCGTTCTCCCGAAAACAGATGCGGCACATGGCAAACTTGCGGAGATAGCCGCGGGGGCGTCCGCAAATCTTGCAGCGATTGTGCGAACGCACGCCAAACTTCGGCGTCCGCTGCGATTTCACGATCAAACTCGTCTTTGCCATATCTTACTTTCTTTTTTGATCCTGAGCACCGTCGAAGGACCGGCCTTTCTGTAGCGGAAGCCCCATCGCCGTGAGAAACTCCGACGCCTCTTCGTCCGACTTCGCCGTCGTGACGATCGTAATGTCCATGCCGCGCGCTTTGTCGACCTTGTCGTAGTTGATCTCCGGGAACACCAACTGTTCGCGAAGGCCCAGATTGTAGTTGCCGCGCCCGTCGAACGACTTCGCCGGCAGCCCGCGAAAGTCGCGGATACGGGGAAGCACGATGTTGAAGAGTTTGTCGAGGAAAATGTACATCCGGTCGCCGCGCAGGGTGACCTTCGCGCCGATGTTCATTCCCTCGCGCAGCTTGAACGCCGCGATCGACTTCTTCGCCTTCGTCACGACCGGCTTTTGGCCGGTGATCTGCGTCAGCTCGGCCACCGCCGCGTCGAGCGCCTTGGCGTTGGCGATCGCATCGCCCACGCTCATGTTCACGACGACCTTCTCGAGCTTGGGCACCTGCTCGCTGTTCTTGTAGCCGAACTTCTCCTGCAGCCGGCTGCGCACCGAGCTCTTGTACTTTTCTTTCAAACGGGTTGCCATCGATTACGCTCCTTTGGCCGATTCTCGCAACGGCTCACCGCTGCGGACGGCGACGCGATGCGGGACGCCGTCCGCCGTACGACCGCGACGCAGCCGCGTCGGGGCGTTATCCTTCGGATCGACCGCCATCAGCGCCGAGATCGGGAACGGAGCCTCTTTCTCGATGATGCCGCCGCTCTGGGCCGCACCCATGTTGCCGCGCTGCTGGCCCGCCTTCGTATGGCGCTTGACGATATTCAGGCCTTCCACCGTGGCGAAACCAGCCTTCGGAAAAACGGCCTTGACCACGCCGCGCTTTCCTTTTTCCTTGCCGCGGCGCACGACGACGGTATCGCCCTTGACGATATGAAGCTTCGCAGCCATGTTAGAGCACCTCCGGTGCGAGCGAGGCGATCTTCAAGAAGCCGCGATCGCGAAGTTCCCGCATGACCGGTCCGAAGACGCGCGTGCCGCGCGGGTCGAGATTGTCTTTTTCGCCCTTGATGATCACGCAGGCGTTGTCGTCGCAACGCACGACGGAACCGTCCGAACGACGGATCGGCGCGGACGTGCGCACGATCACGGCCTTCACGACCTGACCTTTCTTCACCGCCGCGCCGGGAATCGCGCTCTTGACCGTGCCGACGACGACGTCGCCGACATGGGCATAGGCGTGACGGCTTCCGCCGCTGACGTGAATCACCAGCAGCTCGCGGGCACCGCTGTTATCGGCGACTTTGAGTCGCGTTTCTTGCTGTATCATCTTCTTCTACTTCGCTCGTTCGACGATCTCGACCAGACGCCAGCGTTTGTCGCGCGAGAGCGGGCGGCATTCCATGATGCGCACGATATCGCCGATTTTGGCTTGGTTCTGTTCGTCATGCGCTTTGAAGCGCGTGGACTTGCGAACGATCTTGCCGTACGTCGGGTGCGGAACGCGCGTCTCGGTCACGACGACGATCGTCTTGTCCATCTTGTCGGACGCGACGCGACCCTGTTTCACGCGGCGCGCCACCGCCCGCTCGTTACGCTGCTCCATGCTGCTCCTCGGCCAATCGCTTCTCGGAAATGACGGTCTGAATCTGGGCGTACGCGCGGCGCATCGCCTTGATCTTGCTGAAATCGGTCAGATGCCCGGTACGCAGGGCAAAGCGCAGATTGAAGAGCTCGGACTTTGTGTCGCGTGCCTTTTGCTGCAGCTCGCCCATCGTCAGACCCCGCAGTTCGTTCAACTCGCCCCTCTTCATGCGCTCGCCTCCTCGCGCGAAACGATCTTCGTTTCGATCGGCAATTTGGAAGCTGCAAGGCGCAGTGCTTCCTTCGCAACGACGGGCTCGACGCCGGAGAGTTCGAAGAGCACGCGTCCCGGACGCACGACGGCAACCCAGAACTCCGGATTACCCTTACCGGCGCCCATGCGGACTTCGGCGGGCTTCTTCGTCACCGGCTTATCGGGGAAGACCTTGATCCACACCTTACCGCCGCGCTTGATGTGGCGCGTCATCGCGATACGCGCCGCCTCGATTTGACGGTTGGTCATCCAACACGGTTCCATCGCCTGCAAGCCGTACTCGCCGAAGGTGAGCGCGCTGCCTCGCAGTGCGCGCCCGGTCATGCGCCCGCGCTGCACTTTGCGCCACTTCACTCGTTTAGGCGTCAACATGTTCTGAACTCCCTTCGGCCGGCGGCGGGCTGCTCTCGTACGGCGCCGCAGCGGCTTCGTTCACAATCGAATCCGGATCGACGGTCACGGGTTCACTGACCGGCTCACCACTCGGCTCGGCGATCGCGCCCGGCGTACCGCCCGGCTGCGGACGGCCGCCGCGCCCACGGCCGCGTCCGCCGCGCTCGCGGCGATCGCGAAATCCGCCTTGACGTTCGGCCCGGTCGAGCGTGTTGCTCTGCCGCGGCTGATCCGGCAGCACTTCACCGCGATAAATCCACACCTTCACGCCGATGCGACCGAAGGTCGTGAACGCTTCGACGTGCGCGTAATCGATGTCGGCGCGCAGCGTGTGCAGCGGCACTTTTCCGTCGGCGTTGCGCTCGGTGCGCGCGATTTCGGCACCGCCGAGGCGTCCCGATACTTGCACCTTCACGCCGCGCGCGCCGGCCTTCATCGTGCGCATGATCGCCTGCTTCATGGCGCGGCGAAATGCGATGCGCTTCTCGAGCTGATCGACGATGTTCTGGGCGACCAAGCGCGCGTCGAGCTCGGGATGCTTGATTTCCATCACGTTGACTTGCACGTTCTTGCCGGTCAACTTTTCGAGATTCTTGCGGATCTCTTCGATGCCGACGCCGCGCTTGCCGATGATGATACCGGGCTTGGCCGTGTTGACGATCACGCGCGCCTGGTTGGCGCGCCGCTCGATCTCGATCTTGCTGATCGCGGCCGAACGCATCCACTTGTTGAAGAACTGACGAATCTTGACGTCTTCGTGCAGCCAGTCGATGTAATGTTTTTTCTCGAACCAGCGGCTGTCCCACGTACGCGTGATGCCCAGGCGAAGGCCGACGGGGTGGATCTTCTGTCCCATGAACTTTCCTTTTTAATCCTGAGCCTTGTCGAAGGACGCAGCGGCTTTGGCGGTACGTTTGGGAGTGGCGCGGCGCACCGGAGTGCGTTTGGTGGAAACCGACGCGCCGCTGCGCGCTCTGCGCTTCTTCTGCGGCGGCGTTTCGCTGACCACGACCGTCACGTGCGAGAGGCGCTTGCGTTTGAAATACGCACGGCCTTGCGCCCGCGGATCGAGGCGTTTGGTGAAACGGCCGCCGGGACCACCGTCGACGGTGATGCGCGTGATATAGAGCTCATCGGTGTTCATGTCGTGGTTGTTGCCCGCGTTTGCGACCGCACTGCGGACGAGCTTCTCGATCGGCTCCGAGGCATAGACGCCGGCGAACGCGAGCATGGTCAGCGCCTCGCGCACGCTCTTCCCACGGATCGCGTCGGCGACGCGACGCAGCTTGCGCGGCGCCATGCGAACGAACTTTAGATGTGCGACGGCTTGTGGCCCCGAGCTCAGCGACGTTTCGGGCGTCATGCCTTCACCGCCGCCTTATCGCCGCCATGACCCCGAAAGCCGCGGGTCGGCGCGAACTCGCCGAGCTTGTGTCCGACCATGTTCTCCGTAATGTAGACGGGCACGTGCGCTCTTCCGTTGTGCACGCCGATCGTGTGACCGACCATCGACGGAACGATCGTCGACGCCCGGCTCCACGTCTTGACGACGCGCTTCTCGCGCGTTTCGTTCAGCTTCTCGACCTTCTTGAGAAGGTGATCCGCAACGAACGGCCCCTTTTTCAGTGAACGTCCCATTATTTCGAACCTCGCTTACGAACGATCATCTTGGTCGTGCGCTTGTTGCGGCGCGTCTTTTTACCCATCGTCATCTGACCCCAGGGCGTGGTCGGCGGACGCCCCGAGGTGGAACGCGCCTCACCGCCGCCGTGCGGGTGATCGACCGGGTTCATCGCGATGCCGCGAACCGCCGGGCGTTTGCCGAGATGGCGCGACCGGCCGGCCTTGCCGATCACTTGGTTTTCGTGCTCGACGTTCCCGAGCTGACCGATCGTGGCGCGGCACTCGATGTGAATCTTGCGCACTTCGCCCGAGGGCATGCGCACCTGGGAGTAATCGTCTTCCTTGGCCATCAACTGCGCCGCGACGCCGGCGGACCGCACGAGCTTGCCTCCCTGTCCGGGACGAAGCTCGATGTTGTGGATGACGCTGCCCACCGGGATGTTCTTGATTGGCAGCGTGTTGCCGGGCTTGATGTCGGCCGCTGCGCCGGATTCCACGACGTCGCCGACCCGCAGTCCGAGCGGGGCCAAGATGTAGCGCTTTTCGCCATCCTTGTAATGGAGCAGGGCGATGCGCGCGGAACGGTTCGGATCGTACTCGACGCTCGCGACCTTGGCCGGAATGCCGTCCTTGGAGCGCTTGAAATCGATGATCCGGTACTGCTTGCGCGTGCCGCCGCCCTTATGACGAACGGTGATGTGCCCGTTGTTGTTGCGGCCCGAATGCTTCTTGCGAACCTCGACCAATGACTTTTCCGGATCGACCTTGGAAAGATCGGAGAAGTCCATCGTGGTCACGAAGCGCCGGCCGGGGCTTGTGGGCCTGTATTTTTTCACTGGCATTACAGAGCATCTCCGAGTCGCGTGCAGAACGCGCTCAAGCGCGAGGCGCGAAGAGTGTAGCGTGCATTAGCACGTGAGCGATGAGCAACGAAGCGATTGAGTGTGTTATGCATGCGAATCATTGCTCGAAGTAATTGACGCCGCCTAGTTCGATCTTTTGACCGGGCTTCAAAGTGACGATCGCCTTCTTGAAGTCGCTCTGCTTGCCGCTGGTGCGGTTGGCGCGACGCGCGAAGTTGCGGGCTTTCCCGCCCACGTTGACCGTGTTGACGCTCATGACGTTCACGCTGAAGATCTGCTCGATCGCGTGACGGATCTGCGTTTTGGTCGCATGCGGATGCACGACAAACGTATACTGGGTTCCCAGCGCATTGGCCATCGATTTCTCGGTGATGCGCGGCGAGAGGATCACATCGCGTGCGTCCATTTATTTGCCCTCCCCCAAAGTGCTTTGCACTTCGGGGACCCCTAGTGTTTTAACGGCGCTACGCGCTTCGCGCTTCGCGCCCCCGCGGGCAGAGCCCGCGGGTCCCCCGAGCGCGTCGTACGCCGAGGTCGTGAAGATGATGCGTTCGAAGCGCAGCACGTCCTTGACGTCGAGGGCTCCCGTATCGGTCACGGAGACTTTGCGCAGATTGCGCGCAACGCGCTCGATCGCGTCCGCATTGGCCTCGCCCTTCACCGTCACGATCAGCGTCGACGGCCCCGTTTTGGCCGCCTTGCCGCTGCCGAAAACGAGTTTGGCAAAATCGTTGGTCTTGGTGAGCGAGAACCCGGCGGCGTCGAGCACGGTGATCGCGCCGTTCTTGAACCGGTCGGCCAGCGCCGCGAGGAACGCGAGCTTGCGCTCCTTTTTATTGAGATCGGTCACGTAGCTGCGCGGCTGCGGCCCGAAGACGACGCCGCCGTGACGCCATTGCGGCGAGCGAATCGAACCCTGCCGCGCCCGGCCGGTGCCCTTCTGACGCCAGGGCTTGCGTCCGCCGCCCGCGACTTCGTCGCGTTTCTTGGTCGAAGCGGTGCCGGCGCGAGGGCTGGCAAGCTCGCGATAGACGGCGCGGAAGAGCGTGTGGCTCTTGGCGGAATAATCTTGTTCGAAGATCGCCGGCGTTTGCACGTCGCGCACGATCTTTCCGGTTGCGTCGATGACGTTCGGCATGGCTTACGCTCCCGCCGTTTCTTTGCGCTTGACGCTCTGCCGCAACACGACGAGCGCGTTCTTGGGACCCGGAACGGGGCCGCGAACGAGCAGAAGATTGCGCTCGGCGTCCGCGCGGATCACTTCCAGGTTTTGCATGGTCGTCCGATCGACCCCGAAGTGTCCCGGACGACGCGCACCTTTGGGAACGCGTCCGGCGTTGGTGTCGCCGTTCGAAGCCGGCTGGCGGTGAATCATCGAGCCGTGGCTGGCGCCGCCGCCCGAGAAATTGTGACGCTTGATGCCGCCCGAAAAGCCATGGCCTTTCGAAATGCCGATGACATCAACACGGTCGCCCGGCTCGAACCCGGCGACCGTGATGGTTTGACCGACTTCGACACCGTCGATGCCGGTGCGGAACTCGCGCACGAAGCGCGCGGCCTCGACGCCTTGTTTCTTGAAATGTCCGGCAAGGGCACGCGATACGCGCGCGCGTTTGACCGCGCCGAAGCCGAGCGCAACGGCGTCATAGCCATGCGACTCCTTCGTGCGGCGCTCCACGACCGTGCAGGGACCGGCTTCGATCACCGTCACGGGCACGTTGCGCCCGTCGTCGGTGAACACGCTCGTCATCCCAACCTTGCGGCCAAGGATGTTCTTCACTAGATCCTCGTCCTAGGCTTCGTCAGCCTGAGCTTATCGAAAGGTAAGTACACTGGCCCTGGCGTACTTCTATTTGTTTTTCCGGCACGCGCAAAGGAAGCGCGGACCGGCTGGACCACAACCTGGGCACTATATCAAGGCTGCCCGGCAGCGTCAAGAGGGGTTGACGGCGAAGAGAGGCGGGCGATGCGGCTATTAGCTTTGATGCTGCTCGGTGTTCTTATTGCCGGTTGCGCCCGGCCGGGGGTCGTTCGAAGCCGCGACCAGCTCGTCATCGTCCAGACGCAAGATTTTACGAGTCTGGACCCTATTTTTGTTAGCGGGGTGGGCGGTCAAGAGCTTGCCGCGCTGATGTATTCCTATTTAGTGAAGTTCAACGACCGGGGCGAGCTCGTTCCGGATGCCGCGAGCGTGGTTCCGACCCAAGCCAACGGCGGGATCAGCGCCGACGGGCGGACGATCGTCTATCACCTTCGACCGGGCGTGCGCTTTTCGGACGGGAACGAGCTGACCTCGTTCGACGTCGCCGAGACGATCGCGCGCGTGGCCTTCCCCGGCAGCGACGTCCCCTCGCGGGTCGCCTACGACGACGTCGCGGCGATCGCAACCCCGGACGAGCGGACCATCAAGGTTTTTCTGCGCACCCCCTACGCGCCGATCGTGCTCTATCTCTGCGGGCCCGGCAATGCCATTCCAATTCTGCCCGCTCGGCTGCTCCGGGGCCACGCTCGCCTGCACACCACGCAACTCGACAGCATGCCGCTGGGCAGCGGGCCTTACGAGCTCGCGCATTGGACTCGAGGTGAACGCCTCGAGCTGCGCGCCAATCCGTACTACTTCGGCGGAACGCCGAAGATCGCACGCATTACGATCCTTCCCGTGCCCTCGTCGAACACGGCCTTCACCATGCTGCGCAGCGGTGAAGCGGACGCCTACGTGAATGCGGACGACTCACAATATGCGCTGCTGGCGGCATTGCCGGGCAAACGCACCGAAGCGGTGCCGATCGACGGCACCGGTGCGCTGATTTTCGACACCGCCCATCCGGCGCTCTCGGATCCGCGCGTGCGCCGCGCACTGACGCTCGCGCTCAACGTTCGCGCGGTGGTGAACAAGACGCTGCTGGGTCACTCGCGCTGGCGTAACCCCGGGCGCGGCTTGTTCGAATGGGCGTACGATCCGCGAGCCTATGCGATGCCCGGCTACGATCCCGCGCAGGCAGTGCGTCTGCTCGAAAAAGCCGGGTGGCGGCTGGGCGCCGGCGGCGTTCGCCGAAAAGACGGCATGGCGCTCGATCTCGACGTCATCTTCCGCGCCGATAAACCGAGCGCCCTGGAGATGGCGACGCAGATGCAGGCGGAAGAGCGTGCGATCGGCGTGCGGCTCTCGCTGCGGCGCTTCGCGGTGTCGGCGTTGGTTGCGCCCGGCGGCCCGCTCTATGGCGGGCACTACGACCTCGCCCTCTTTCCGTTCATCGCCGGCTTCGATCCCGACGTGCGCGACCAGTTCTCGTGCCGCCGGGTTCCACCGCACGGCTTCAACAAGTCGCGTTACTGTAACCCGGCGCTCGATAGCATCATGCAAGAAGCGGTGCTTCCGTACGAGCGTTCGCAACGGATTCCATATTACCGCCGGATACAGCGCGTGCTGGCTCGAGATCTGCCGATGGTCGCGATGTATCAGGCGGTCTCGATCAACACGTTTCCCGCTTGGCTTCGCGGCGAGCACAGCGCGGTGAACACACCCTTCTGGAACGTCGGCCGGTGGAGGTACGAAGCCGCGCGAAACTAAAGCCCGGCGCAGACCGGTTGAAGGCGGCATGGCTACGAAAATTTCCGCCGCTGCATCGGGACAGTTCGTTATCGGCGGCGACCTCAAGGTCAATCGGCTCGGCTTCGGCGCGATGCGAGTAACCGGTGCCGGCATCTGGGGCGATCCGGCAGATCCCGCCGGCGCGCGCAAAACGTTAGAGCTCCTACCCGAGCTTGGCGTCAACTTCATCGACACGGCGGACAGCTACGGGCCCGAGGTCAGCGAGAATCTGCTGCGCGAGGCGCTGCATCCATACCGCGGGATGACGATTGCGACCAAGGGCGGCTTGACCCGCCAAGGACCGGGTAACTGGGATCCGGTAGGACGCGCCGGTTATTTGAAGCAGTGCGTACTGATGAGCCTGCGCCGGCTCGACGTCGAGCGCATCGATCTCTGGCAACTGCACCGCATCGATCCGGAGACCCCGCGCGAAGAGCAGTTCGAGACGATCGCGGAGATGCGGTCGAAGGGGTACATCCGTCACGTCGGCTTGAGCGAAGTGAGCGTCGCGGACATCGAAGAAGCGCAACGCTACTTCCCGGTCGTTACCATTCAGAACCAATACAACCTGGTCGATCGCAAGAGCGAGGGCGTGCTCGAGTACTGCGAAGCGCACGGTATCGGATTCATTCCGTGGTTTCCGCTCGCTGCCGGCGACTTGGCCAAGCCGGGTTCAGCGCTTTCGACGATCGCGCGGCGCCTCGATGCGACGCCCTCGCAAGTCGCCTTGGCTTGGACGCTCAAGCGCTCGCCGGTGATGTTGCCGATTCCGGGAACCTCGCGCGCCGATCATCTCGAGGAGAACGTTGCTGCAGCTGCGCTCAAACTTTCAGACGAGGATTTCGCCGACCTCGACCATCAGGCGCGCGCGCTTACGTAAACGCTGCGAGTCCCGTAATCTGCTGGCCGAGGATCAGCATGTGGACTTCGCTCGTGCCTTCGTAGGTCAGCACCGACTCGAGGTTGTTCATGTGGCGGATGACCGGGTACTCCAGCGTCACACCGTTGGCACCGAGGATCGTGCGCGCTTCGCGCGCGATCGCCAGTGCCTCGCGCACGTTGTTCAGTTTGCCGAAGCTCACCTGTGAAGGATGGAGACGGCCTTCGTCCTTCATCCGGCCCAGATGCAGCGCGAGCAGCGACCCTTTCCCGAGTTCGATCAGCATGTTCGCGAGTTTTTCTTGCGTAAGCTGAAATCCGCCGATCGGCCGATCGAACTGCACGCGCGTCTTGGCGTAGTCGAGCGCGGTCTCATAACAGGTGCGCGCGGCGCCGATCGAACCCCAGATGATGCCATAGCGGGCCTCGTTCAAACACGCGAGCGGGCCGGCAAGCCCTTTCGCCAGCGGCAACTGCGCTTCGGCGGGGAGGCGCACGTCGTCGAGCACGAGCTCGCTCGTGATGCTCGCGCGCAGCGAGAGTTTACGGTGTACGTCGGTCGCGGAAAACCCGGGGGTCGCGGTAGGGACGACGAAGCCGCGGATGCCCTCGTCGGTGTTGGCCCACACGATGGCGACGTCGGCGAGCGATCCGTTGGTGATCCACATCTTGGTGCCGCTCAACATCCAGTCGCTTCCGGCGCGCCGCGCGAACGTTCGCATGGCGGCGGGATTGCTGCCGAAGTCGGGTTCGGTCAAACCAAAACACCCGATCTTCTGGCCGCGCGCCATCAGGGGCAGCCACTCATGTTTCTGCTCTTCGCTGCCCCAGTGATGGATCGCGAACATCGCAAGCGAGCCTTGCACCGAAGCAAAGCTGCGAATGCCCGAGTCGCCGGCTTCAAGTTCCATGCACGCAAGCCCGTACGCGACCGCGCTTGCGCCCGGACACTCGTACCCCTCCAAATGCATGCCGAGCAATCCGAGTTTTCCGAGTTCGGTTCCGATCTCGCGCGGCAAGATGCCGTCTTCGAACCACTGTGCAACGTTGGGCAGCACGCGCTCGCGTACGAACGTGCGAACCGTATCGCGTACGAGCCGCTCCTCACCACTCAGGAGCGCATCCAGGTCCAGGAAATCGACCGCATCGGGTGCTGCAGCGGACTGCGATCGTCTTGCGTGTGCGGTGGGCCTGTCCTGAGCTTGTCGAAGGGTCATCGGTTCACGAAGCTCATGTCGGCATAACGCGCACCGCTGGCCGCACCCATGGGAAAGACCGCTTCGAGATCGCGCAGCTCACCATCGCTAAGCTTCACGTTCACCGCTCCGACGTTTTCTTCGAGATATTTCACTCGCTTGGTTCCCGGAATAGGAATGACGTCAGGCCCCTTGGCAAGCAGCCACGCCAGCGCGAGCTGCGAGGCCGTGCAATTCTTTTTCTTCGCCAACTCGGCGACGCGTTCGACCAAGTCGAGATTCTTTTGAAAGTTCTCGCCCATGAAGCGCGGGCTCGAGCGCCGGAAGTCATTGGGGGCGAAGTCGTCCGGGCTCTTGAGTGCACCGGTGAGAAAGCCGCGCCCGAGCGGCGAATAGGCGACGATCGAAACGCCCAACTCGCGCGCGGCCGCGAGTTGGCCGTTCTCTTCGAGATCCCGCGACCACAGCGACCATTCGTTCTGAAGCGCCGCGATCGGGTGCACCGCGTACGCGCGCCGCACGTTGGCCGCGCTCGCTTCGGAGAGTCCGAGATAGCGTACCTTGCCGGAGCGCACCAGGTCGGCCATCGCGCCGACCGTTTCTTCGATCGGGGTCGAGACGTCGACACGATGCTGATAATAGAGATCGATGTGGTCGACGCCCAAACGTTTGAGCGAGCCCTCACACGCGGTGCGGACGTACTCGGGCCTTCCGCTGATGCTGCGCCGCGTCGTGTCCGACGGATCGCGCACGATCCCGAATTTCGTCGCCAGAAAGACGCGATCGCGCCGGTCGCGGATCGCTTTGCCGACGAGCAGCTCGTTGGTGTGCGGCCCGTACATGTCGGCCGTGTCGAGCATCGTCACGCCCAGTTCGAGGGCGCGATGAATCGTGCGAATCGATTCCGCTTCGTCGCCCGCTCCATAGAATTCCGACATGCCCATGCAGCCGAGCCCTAACGCTCCGACCATGGGACCATTTTTGCCGACGTTCCGCTGTTCCATTGTCCTTTATCGTTTCAACACGCGTGCGATCTTGTCGAAGAGCGCCTCGGTCGAACGCTCGAACGCGTCCTCGAGTCGGCGCCAGAGCAGGCGCCCGTCGGTATCGGTCAGCGTCCCCTCGATCCGATATTCCAGCACCGTCTGCTTCTCTTGGGTCGAAAGGTAGAAGCCGTGGGTCCCGTCGACGCCCTCGTTAAGGATCCGCCACACGATCCGCTCCTCCGGTACAACCTCCGCCAGCATGGCGTGGATGCCGAGATGCCATTCTTCGGTGCGCTGCGGAACGAGCGGGCCGGGTGAGCGCATGAAGGGTTGTGAGGCGAACGGCCAGATTTGGTCGCCCGAAGTACCCATCTCTTCGAGCAAATGGAAAATCCGGCGCTTCGTGCCATGGAACGTCCGGGTGCGCGATTCTCGAAGCTCGATTGGCATGGCGCCTGGTTCGCGGCACGTCGGGCTAGCTCATTGTCGTTCGCCAAGGTGCACGCTGGTAACCAGCACGAAATGCGCGCCGCCGTAATCGCCGGCGCGGTCGTAGAGTGCGCGCAATTGCGCTGCCATCGCTTCGTACTCCGGGCCTTCGCGCGGGAGGTACGACGTCGAACGGGTTCGGCCGATCAGGCTCTCCCAATCCAGGTCCTGCCGGTGACGGAATTCGAGCACGCGGACTCGGCCCCAACGGCGCGCGCGCAGGTCGTCGTCGATCGCACTCTTGCGCCGTCGCGATTCGGTATCGTCGGTCATATACGGCCGTACGACCGCTTCGTACTCACGCGCGAAGGCGTCGGCCGGATCGCGCTCGTTCCAAACCGCCCCGAAGCGCAGGCGTTCGCGGCCGATGCGCACCGCTTCCGCGAGTACTCGCTGCGGATCGAACCAGTGATACGCCTGGAACGCGGTAACGACGTCGATGCTGCGATCCGGCAAATTCGTCGACTCCGCCGTGCCGTCGATGGGAATGACGTCGGGACGCGTAGGTATCGACGAGCGCATCGAGGCGTTGGGCTCGACCGCAAAGACCTTCGCGCCCGAATCGGCAAGCAACGCCGACGAAATGCCGGTGCCCGCGCCGAGATCGGCGACTGCAGGAGCGACGAAGCCCTCGAGCACGGCCTCGATCGCTTCGCGCGGGTAGCCCGGGCGAAAGCGCGCGTAATCGCCGGCACGTTCACCGAAACGCGCCGTGGAATCGAATGACATGTTACTTCGCTTGGCGGTCGGCGAGCTTCCCTAAACCCCGCACCACGAGGATCGCGACGATCGTAATGATGACGGCGTAGACGAACTCGGCCCACACGCCGGAACCGGGCTTCAGAAAGATCGCGATGAAGTCGGCGATGAACTTGTTCCACGCGCCCGCGGCAATCAACCCGAATGCCACGGTCGCAAGCGAGATCATCGTGCCCAGGTAGGTCGGCTTGAGTTCCATCGGTGCCTCCTAGATGATAGAGTATGCGCGAGGACCGGCAAACCATGCACGTCATCGACGAAATCGACGACTCCGAGAAGCCCTATATCGAATATCTCGCCGGCCGGGCGGTGCCGAAGGTGAGCCCGAAGCGCCGGCACGGGATCGTCCAGGGGAGGCTTTGGGCAATTCTCCAAGAGCTTGCACGCGGGCGCGGCGACGTGGCCACCGAGTGGCGCTGCTACTTGCCGGCCGAACCGCGCCGCACGTCGCTCGTCCCCGACGTCGCATTCATTTCGAACGAGCGCCTCGCGCCGTTGACCGAGGACGAACGCGAGATGCCGCAGTCCGCGCCGGATATCGCGATCGAGGTCCGTTCGGAGGATGACAAGCGGAAGAACCTCGGTTGGAAGATTGCGGCCTATCTGCGCCACGGCGCGGTGCTCGTGCTCGACGTGCTGCCGCTCGAGCGTAGGATCGTCGCGCACACGCGCGCGGTCGCGCGAATTCACGGAAGACGACCGCTTCACGTGCGACGCACTCCCGTGGCTCTCGTTCGACGTGCGTGACGTCTTCGCCGATCTCGACAAATAAAAAAAGCCCGAATTGCTTCGGGCAGATCGATGCGCCGCCTGTGAGTCCTAAGCCTTGAGTTCGATGTCCACGCCGGCGGGCAGATCGAGGTGCATCAGCGCATCCATCGTCTTGGGCGAGGCCTGGAGGATGTCGATGAGGCGCTTGTGGGTGCGCATCTCGAAGTGTTCGCGCGACTTCTTGTCGTTGTTCGTCGAGCGCTGCACGCAAAAGCGATTGATCTCGGTCGGAAGCGGTACCGGACCGCTCACGAACGCACCGGTGCGTTTGGCGGTGTCGACGATACGCTCGGCCGACTGGTCGAGAACCTTGTGATCGAACGCTTTCAGACGAATGCGAATCTTCTGCTTTGACATCTCTATCCTAAACTCAAGTTTTCAAAGGTCTGGGGGCCAGGGGCTACTTTAGCATGATCGGCCACCCTTCGACAAGCTCAGGGTGACACTGTATCGGAGCTCGATAGAGATGTCCCCATTTGGACTCAATAGAGATGTCCCCATCGAGAGGAATCCCTCCCCATGGAGCTTCTCACGATGTCGACCTCCGAAATTACCCGCCTGGCGGCCGTGGAGCGGCTCCAGGCCGGCG
>DATJTX010000029.1 GCA_035502855.1 Candidatus Baltobacteraceae bacterium | reverse complement strand
TCGCGCGGATGATCTTGCTCGCGCTGCATCGTCGCCAGAATCGCATCGAGCGCCTTTTGGAAATCGGGCGTGAAAATCGATTCGTCCCCGGTGGTTTTCCAGTAGCTCCACGAGAGGGTGACCGGATAGGCGAGTGAATCCAGTTCGAATTTTTCTTCCCAAACGCGATAATCGAGCGTGAACGCGTTGGCATAGGGGTCGATTTGGATATATTTCACCATTCGGGCGATGATCGCGCGCAGTAGCTTGCGCGTATCGGGATCGTCTTTTGCGAAAAATAGATATGGACGTGCTTGGGCGCTGGCATCACGCAGCCACTCGGCCGGAATGTCGCCGGTCTTGATGTACGCGGTGCCGTCGGGTGCGTACTCGGCCAGTTTTCCGGTATCGAGCAAGGCGGCGCGGAACATCTCGGCCAGATGCGCGTTGGGATTGTTGTAATCGGCCGCGGCGCGCGCGATCGACTGCAACTCGAGCGAGTTTGCACGCAGCGGCAGCATCGCCGCGAGGAGGGCACAAATCAGCGCGCACGCGCGCATCGAGCGGTCAATCACGGCCACGATCCATGAGCATAAAGGGCTTGCAACTCTCGGTAGCGACCGCGGTAGTCGAGTCCGTAGCCGACCACGTAGACGTCGGGAATCTCGAACCCGCGGTACTTGACCTCAATATCGGCAATTCTGCGCGTGGGCCGATCCAGCAAGGTGCACACCGCCAACGAGGCAGGCGACCGAGCGGAGAGCGACTTGACCACGTATTGCAGGGTCATGCCGGTGTCGATGGTATCGTCGACCAGGATAACGTGCCGACCCTCAATAGACGCTGAGGTATCTTTGAGAAATCGTATTCCCTCGACCTCACTGAACTTGGTGACGGCAATCGCGTCAATCTCGCAGGGAATGCGCACCGCGCGCGTCAGATCGGCGAGGAATGTTGCCGCCGCGTTGAGGACCCCGATCAACACCGGAACGCGACCGTCGTAGTCGCGCGATATCTGCTCGCCGAGCTCGTGGACGCGCTCGGCGATCGCCGGTGCGTCGAAGAGCAGCTCGCCGATCACGCCGCCGGAGAGAGGCGCGCAAAGAGCCGCTCGACGTCGCGCCGGGTGAAGAGCTTCACGCGCACCTGCGGATGGTGCCGCGCCATCAAGCGCAGCTTACGGTTTTTGCGTGTATTGAGCGATGGCTTTGCGACGGTCATCTCGATGTACAAATCGTATTCCGGCAAGTAGAAATCGGGCGTAAAAAAAGCGACAGGTCTGCCGCATGTATCCCAAAGAATCGGAAACGAGCGAGGTTCGTATTCCCAGGCGATTCGATAAAAATCGAAGAGCCTGGCGAGAGCCGATTCGCTCTCGTGAGCAAAAACAGTCCGTGACGTCGCCACGGACTACGTTCTACGACGGATCGGGTCTCGATTCCGCTTTGCCGGCGGGAAGACGAATGACGAATCGTGCGCCGCCCAGCGGCGACGATTGCGCGTTCACGCTCCCCGCGGCGCGCTCGACGATCGTGCGCACGATCGTAAGACCGATGCCGGTCCCCGGCGTTGCCCGCGCGGACCCGCCGCGCGCTCGATGCTCGAAGATGCGCTCGCGCTCGTCGGCCGGCACGCCGGGACCATCGTCGTCAACCGTCACCTGAACAAACGGGTCCTGGCGTTCGAGCGAGATCGCGACGCGACCGCCGGGGGACCCGTATTTGATCCCGTTCTCGATGACGTTGAGCAAAACGTGCATGCAGCCGTCGGCGCCGATTCGCGCGAAGAGACCCTCGCCGGCGCGAAGCTGCATCCGCACGCGTGCCTCGCGTGCGATTGGCGCGAGCGCTTCGAGGGCGGCGCGCGTCGCCGCGCCCATGTCGGTGACCCCGGGAGCCGGCTGCGGTCCGAGATCGAGCAGAGAAAAATCGAGCATACCGTCGACCAATCGCCCGAGGCGCAGCGCTTCGTTCCGCGCCACTTGGAGAAATCGTCGAGTCGTGCGCCGGTCCAGACCATCGTCCAGAATGGTTTCGATGTAGCCGCGGATCGAGGTGAGGGGCGTGCGCAGTTCGTGACCGACCATCGCCAGGAATTCGAATCGCTCGCGTTCCCGCGCACCTCGTTCGAGCGCGCGCTCGATCGTAGACTCGAATGAATCGAGGTCGCCTCTCGAAGCGATCGGCCACCATCCGGTCTCCATGCGTCTGCCGATCACCAGCGACATCGTCGCGGCGATGCGCTCGAGTGCCGAACGCGCGTCCAGCGTGAGCTTGGCCGCCCCTCCCCGCGCCGGGGCGAGCATGGCGATCGCGAACCAATTGCTGCCCGGTTCATGGACCAACGGGTCGCCTTTGCGCACGATGCGCTCGGCGGCGCCGAGAAAAGCGTCGAGGGTTTCGCGCTCCGCGTGCTGCGCGCGCTCGGGAATGCGAAGGACCAGCAGGGGAACGTTCGGGCCGTGCTCGAGCGAGCGGAGGACCCTGGGCAAAAGCTGCGCGACCGAGTGGACCGGCCGTTCGCGCACGTTCATGCGCGCACGAACTTGTAGCCGTACCCATGAATCGTTTGCACGATCGGCGGGAGGCCGGCGTCTTCCTCGATCTTGGAGCGCAACCGGCGCACGTGAACGTCCACCGTACGCTCGTCGCCGTCGAAATCGAATCCCCAGACCCGTTCGAGCAAACGCTCGCGCGAGAGCGCGACGCCGGCGTTGACCGCGAGCTCGAGCAGCAGCGCGAACTCTCGCGGCTTCAAATGCACGTCGGCGCCGTCGACACGGGCTTCGCGCGCGGCTTCATCGATCTCCAACCGCCCAAAGCGCAGCGCCGCCGGCGCGGCATCGAGCGTTCGGCCGGAACGCCGCAGCACGGCGCGCACGCGCGCCACGACCTCGCGGGGAGAAAACGGCTTGCAAATGTAATCGTCGGCGCCGAGTTCGAAACCGACGACCCGATCGATCTCGTCGATGCGCGCGGTCAGCATGACGATCGGCACCGCTCGCTCCTCCCGCCGAAGCGCGCGCACGACGTCGAATCCGTCAACGCCGGGGAGCCCTATATCGAGAATCATCAGGTCAGCGCAATATCGCGCACTGCGAAGCGCGGCATTGCCGTCGCAGACCGCGACGACGCTGAAGCCTTCGCGCTCGAGATGATGGGCAAGCAGATCCCGAATAGCACCGTCGTCTTCGGCAACGACGATCGTCGGAGCGGCCATATGCTCCCCAGTGCCCGAACGCTCGCGACGCAGGACGTAGGCCCGAGCGGCCTAATCGAGATCGATTCCGGCCAACACTCCCGAGTTTGCGGCAACATCACGCAGGACCGCATAAATGGTCGAAGCCGGGAACCCCAGACGCTCTAAGCGGCGCGCGGCGGCCGGATAGCTGGGCGCGGCCCGACGCGCGAGTTGATCGAACGCTCGGGCACAGCGCGCGCGCTCGCTCTCTTCGAGCGCGGATACCGCCGCATAAGCGTGGTCGCGGTCGATGCCTTTGCGAACCAGTTCGCCGACCAGGCGGACGTCGCCGATGGCCTTGCGCTTGCGCTCAACGTAGAGTTGGGCGAAGAGTCGATCGTCGATGAAACCTTCGCGTTTGCAGCGTGCGATCACGCTGCGGACGGATTCGTCGTCGTAGCCTTTCCGCTGCAGACGCTCCCACAACTGCGCCTGCGTCAGCCTCCGTCGTGCGAGCAGCCCGAGCGCATACGACCAGGCGCTCACTCTTCCGTGACGACGGCGATGGAACCGCTGCTGTGTCCGTTTTTCGAAACGGCCTTGGACAGCGCTTCGCGAATCTTCGTTTCGATTTCGCCGGCGAGATCGAGATGCTCCTCGAGGAACGCCTTTGCGTTCTCGCGGCCTTGCCCGATGCGCTGATCGCCGTAGGTGTACCACGAGCCGCTCTTGCCGACGATGTTTTGCTCGAGCGCGACGTCGAGGATCGAGCCCATCTTCGAGATGCCGTGACCGTAGGTGATATCGAACTCTGCTTGACGGAACGGCGGCGCAACCTTGTTCTTGACCACCTTGACGCGCGTGCGCGAACCGACGACGTCTTGCCCGATCTTGATTTGCTCGAGCTTGCGCACGTCGAGGCGAATCGATGCATAAAACTTGAGCGCGCGTCCGCCTGAGGTGGTTTCGGGACTACCGAACATCACGCCGACCTTCTCGCGCAATTGATTGATGAAGATCATTACGGCTTTGCTGCGTGAAATCGCGGCGGTGAGTTTACGCAGGGCCTGCGACATCAGACGCGCCTGCAGACCGACGTGCGCATCGCCCATGTCGCCTTCGAGTTCGGCTTTGGTAACGAGCGCCGCGACCGAGTCGATCACGATGACGTCGACCGCGTTGCTGCGGATGAGCATCTCGCCGATCTCGAGCGCCTGCTCACCGGTGTCCGGCTGCGAAACGAGCAAGTTGTCGAGGTCGACGCCGAGGGCGGCGGCGTAATTGGGATCGAGTGCGTGCTCGACGTCGATGAAGGCCGCGGTACCGCCGGTCTTTTGCGCTTCGGCGATCGCGTGCAGCGCGAGCGTGGTCTTTCCACTCGATTCGGGCCCGTAGATCTCCACGATGCGTCCGCGCGGAAATCCGCCGACGCCGAGCGCGAGATCGATCGCGATCGATCCGCTCGGGATGACCTCGAACGCCATGCGTTCTTGAAAGTCGCCCATTTTCATGATCGAGCCCTTACCGAATTGCCGTTCGATCTGGGCGAGGGCATTGCTGAGGGCGATTCCTTTTTCGTCTTGCGCTGCCATTGCGGTCCTTTCTTTTACCGGCCTACCATTTACCGGCCTACCATTTACCGGCCTACCATCACGCTCTCACGCGCGAGTGACAAGTGTGTGGCACGAATATTTCACGTACGCACGGATTCCGGGGCATCGTCGAAGAGGGCTTGGGTGAATTCGGCGGCAACGAACGGGCGCAGCGCGTCCGCGCTCTCGCCCAGGCCGATGAACTTGATCGGAATCTCGAGTGTATCGACGATCGCGACCAGCACGCCGCCCTTGGCGGTGGAGTCGAGTTTGGTCACGACCACGCCCGTCAACTGCGTCGTCTCATTGAAGAGCCGGGCCTGCGAGATCGCGTTCTGGCCGGTCGTGCCGTCGAGGACGAGCAACGTTTCGTCGGGCGCGCGCCCGAGTTCGCGATCGACGACGCGGCGGATTTTTTTCAGTTCTTCCATGAGGTTGGTCTTGGTCTGCAGCCGGCCGGCGGTATCGATCAGGATCACGTCGACGCCGCGTGCCTTTCCCGCTTTGACTCCATCGAAGATGACCGAGGCGGGATCGGCGCCTTCCGCTCCGCGGACGATCTCGCTCTTCGAACGATCCGCCCAGATCGCAAGCTGTTCGGCCGCGGCGGCTCGGAACGTGTCGCCCGCGATCATGAGCACGCGTTTGCCCTCGCTGCGCAACCGCGTCGCGAGCTTGCCGATCGTCGTGGTTTTGCCGCTGCCGTTGACGCCGACGATGAGAATCACCGCCGGCCGGTCGTTGCCGAGCTGCAGCTCCGAGCCCGGAAGGGTGAGAAAGCGCTCGACGTCGCGGTGAAAACGCGCGATCGCTTGATCGGTGGTCGTCCACGCTTCCTGTTTGGCGACGGTCTTGAGCCCGCCGACGATCTTGGCGGTCGTCGGAACGCCGAAGTCGCCCATGATGAGCAGGTCCTCGAGCTCTTCCCAAAACTCTGCGGTCAGCGGCTTGCGCCCCCGCCCGAGATTCTGGACCGCTGCGAAGGTGTCGCGGGCCTTGCCGAGCGATGCCCGCAGTCGTTGCAACCAGCTCACGGACCCTCTACTTTCCTACCCAAGCATCGAACTCCTGTTCGGGTTTGTCCCGACAAAGCTAAAGCTTTGCGGGCCAACCCCCCGCGGCTCGCTCCGCTCGCTCACGGCCCCTCCGTGTCACCCTGCGGTGCGAGGCGCCTGGGTCGTGCCGAGCGCGCAAGGGTTCACGACGCTCACGGCCCCTCGATGTCACCCTGAGGTGCGAGGTGCCTGGGTCGTGCCGAGCGCGCAAGGCTTCACGACGCTCACGGCCCCTCGATGTCACCCTGAGGTGCGAGGGCGAAGCCCGAGCCTCGAAGGGCGCGGTCGGCAGGTTACCCGAACAACGCAGTAATCGCCGATTAGGCGATTCCCACCGACCGCGCGGTCGCCGGTTTCCGATGGATGAAATCGCCTGATAACGTCAATCGTCGGCTTTGCGTTCGCAGCGGCCTCAACGCAGGCCGCCCGCATAGCGACGCTCTTGCATCCGCACATCGCGAATCAGATCCCCCATGTAGAGATTGGCGTCGAACTCGTGCAGACCCCATGCCGGCGGTAGCATCGGGTGGAGCACCGGGCGCGTGTCTCCGGAAACCGCCTGGCGTTCTACGTCGAGCCAAGTCTTTGTCCGATTTGCACGACACCTCGCCGTGTAGAGGTCGCGATATTCCAACCAAGGCGTTGTGATCGTCGCCTCGGGAGGGGAATTACGAAAAAGCGAATCCAGCGAGGCTGTACCGCCTGAAAGTGCTGCGGGGTTGGTGCAGAGCGTCTGAAGATTCGCGCCACCCGGTTGCTTGATGAATATGCTCACGCCGCGCCCCGGTGTCCCGAATGCGCTGTTCGGCGGCGGCACGTGTCGGTAGCTCGAATATGCAATCACACAGTTTACTTGACCGAGCGAGCGGCACGCGGGAATATTCGCGAAGCTGCCCCCGCGATCCGAACCGCGCCGCACGGTCACATTTGCGCCGACGAGGATTGCCGAGACCATTCGCCGGCGCAGCGCCGGGTTCGAATCGATTTGGCTTTGAATCAGCAGTAAGAGATTTGCCGCGCCCTGCGAGGTTCCGACCAAAATGAACGGACGGCCACGATTGTCGTGCGCGAGATAGTCACGCCAAGCCGCAAGGGCGCTCTCGTAAGAAACGCGCGAGGCTGCTTGAAGAGCCGACATGTCGTGCGCAACGAAAGCGCGGCGGATCGCTGCAACGGTGACTTGACGGTACACGGGAGCCCAAACCATACAGAGCTGCGAGAATTGCGATACATCATTCCGAGCGACGTAGCGCATTCGCTCGTCCACGCCTAGGCCGGCATTATCGCCCGGTCCCACAATGAGGGTTGGGTACACGTAGAAACAATCGAAAGGCGAGGCCTCTGCCGCGCGTGCGCGATGAATCGAGAGCGGCCCGTGGGCGCCCACGATCGTTGCGTCGATGTTTTGCGTGCATGGATCGTTTACGATTCCTGGACGGCAGAGCCAGATCGTTGTCGAAGAACCGCTCGCGGAGCAAGGCGCTGCCCCGATCAGAAGGACAGCAATCAGACAAGATGCTAAGGCGAACTTTGCCATCCGGCTCCGATTCAGTTCAGATCATTTCGATCCATTTTTCATGACTTCGTCTTCGTCTTTGAGCTGCGCCTGGACCATCGATTCGAGGACTTCGCGTTCCCGTTCCAGCTCAGCTTGTTCCGCGGCTTCAAGGTTGAACGCGGCCTGCTGGGCTGCGAGCACTTTCTCGGCGAGGGCGTTCGCGGCAGCAAAGAAAAATCCGTATAAAGAAACCCGGAAATGCTTCCATACGCAAACCAACGACAAGAAGCGTAGCGAACAGAAAACATGATGCTTCCGCGGAATAACGTCTCACGAAGCGTCTTCACTTTGCGATGCAGAGTTATATGCTTCGCATCTCGCAGTTATCCGCCGAGCAGCCCTTCGAGGCTCGCTTACGCTCGCACCTCAGGGTGACAAGGGTGGCTTCGGTCCGACTTCGGCGCCTCGCGGCGTGAGCGTTACGCGACTGGGTCGAGGCCGGTGATTTCGGAGGCGTGCATTTTCACCCACGCGGGGGCCGCGCCGTCAACCCGGACGGGATACTCGAACGTCACGTTGTCCTTCCCGATCTGGTCGCGCATGATGTCGGCCAGACGTCCTTCGATGAAGACCCGGCGGCCGTTGCCGAACGGTCCTAGGCCAGGCGCGAAATGAATCTCGAAAACCGCGGCCGAGGGCGCATAGGCGTAGACGCTCGAGGCAAAACAGTCGCGGGTCGCCATCTTCAGAGCCGCAACGATCTGCGAGAAGAGGGTATCGTCGACGCGCGCAGCGCGTTCGTCGAAGCAGCGCTCGCGGTCGATCACGTAGCGCGTCGGCGCAACGCCTTCGATGAATTCGACTGTGAAACGCCGGCCGGAGAGATGCATTTCCAGGTGCCCGCCCATGCGTGATGACCGCACCTCGCGAATCCAATCCTGATGATCGCGCATCGTCTTGGAGAGCCAATTCTTCTTCCACACCGCTAACTTGCGCGCTCCTTGAACGCCGAATCGACGCGATATACGTAGGCGAGCACTTCGGCAACGACGCTATAGAGCTCGCGCGGAATGAAGTCGCTCACGTTCAAGCGCGCGAGCGCCTCGACCAATCCCGGATCCTCGTAGAGCGGGATGTTGTGCTCTTTCGCGATGCGCAGAATCGTCTCGGCGGTAATGCCGCGCCCAACCGCCACGACTTCAGGAGGATCAGAACTCTGCGGATCCCATTTGAGCGCGGCGGCGGCGGGGCGCTTAAAGACCGATTTGCGAAAGTCGAAGAACCGATTCATGCGCGCGTGTCCCAGAACGAACGCCGGTCCGGCGCCGCAGCGGTCTGGTTCGCCGGTGCCGGCGCGCTCTCGGCCGCACCGGCGACAGCGGCGCCGATCGCGGCGACGCGATAGTGCAATCCCTCCAAGCGTGAACGCAAATCCCCCAGCGTCGAACGGAAACGGTCGGCAAACGTCCCCGCCTGCGTCTTCACCTCGACGGTGACCGCTCTGCCGACGGTTTGTAAATCGATCGCCACCGTGCCCAGCGAATTGGTGTCGAGCACGAACGCGATGTGAAAATTATCCGCGTCCAAAACGCTTTTACCCTGCGGCGCATCGCGCGAGATTCGCAGCTGCACCGGCGCGCCGCCGTCATGAAAGTAAGCGGGGAGCGGAATCGCGATCGTGCGCGGATCGCTCGATTGCGCCGAGAGTACGTTGAGCTGCAGCGCAGTGGTTGCGGTGAGCGCATCGCGCAGTGCGCCGGCGATCTGCGGCGAATCGCCGCGCTCGGAGGCTGCGATCATCGTCAAAATCGCCGACTTCACGTCGTAATCCAGCGCGACGGTACGTTCCGCGGCGGTTGCAACCGCGTTGACGGCGACGCCCGCCTCCGGCGCCGGCGGCGCGGCCGGCTCTTGTACCGCAGCTTGCGTTTGCGAGGCCGCCTGCGGCTGCGTGGAGGCCGGCGTTTGCGCCTGAACCGGCGCTTGCGACGGCGGCGCGGATTCTTCTTCGGCCGCAACCGGCAATGGATTTGCGGCTTCCGGAAGCTCGCTCCAGGCCTTCACCAGCTGCACGATCTTCGCTTCCGCACCGTCGAGCACGTCGGAAACGAACGTGGCGATCTGTTCGCGAAGCGCGTCCGCGTTGCGCAAATCCATACGTCCGGCAAAGGCCAGCACCGAGCGCAGCGTCCCGCTCGCTTGCGGCATCAACTTTGAAAGCAAGCTCTCGAGACGCTCGTAGCTCGTGGTGACGTTTTCCGCCGCGGTACTGATCGTGCGCGCCGCCGCGAGCGTTACCGGTGTGATCGGGATCCGCAGGCGCGTCAGCAGCGCGCTTTCCGCCGTTTCGGGAACCGGCGGGCGTGCCGGCGCCGCCGCGCCGGTGTTGGCGCTCGCGCGGACGATCGGCGGCGCGACCGGAAACGACCCCGTGCGCGGCGGAGCGTTCTGTGCCGGCGGCGCTGCGGCCGGCGTGGACGGCATCGCGCTTTGCCGCGGCGTAGCGTTCGATGGTATCGCCGGTGGTGCGGGCTGAGTGCTCGCGCGGTTGAGCGCGATGCGCGCCTCGACGTCATTGCGCGCGATCGCTTCGTCGATTTGGCCTGCCAGCGCGCGCGCCGTTGCGGCGAGATTCGGCCGCACCGATGCCGCGACGAAGACTTCGCGCGGCGGGGCGAGGTTCGCGGGCGGCACGCGCGCAGGTGCAACCGGCGCGCTCTGCGGGGGCCCGCTTTGCACCGGAGCGTTTTGTGCCGGGACGTTTTGTACCGGCACGTTTTGCGGCGAAGTCGGCGCGTTCGTAACCGGCGCGGCTTGCGGCGTGAGGTTCGTCGTGAGAATGGCGCTCTGCGGCCCGTCGGTCGTGACCGGCGGCGGTATCTCGACGTTCACCGTCGGAACCGGGTTGTCGGGATCGAGCGTTCCGAGGTTGCGAACGATCACCGCCGAGTTGGTGAAACCGGTTACTTGCAGGAGCATCGTTTCGCCCGGATTGATGCCGGGCGGAATTTGCGCCGCTACGGTTTGGCCGAGAAACGAGAGCAGATCGGTGCCGCCGGCGGGGGGCAGCACGACGGCCGCGAGCACTTCGCCGACGTTGATTTGCGCTTGGAGGACAGCAACGTCCGCGGCGAGGTTGAGAATCGTCTCGTCCATCGCCGTCTGTGCGTTGGCCACCGCTTGAGCAGCCAGTGCGGCGAGCGGGTCGAGACCGGACATCCGTTAGCCTTTACGCGGTGAAATCGATGAGGTGTTCGTCCCCGCCGGAGAATCCCACCGCCGGCTCATCGGGGGTTTCGTCCGCTTGGGGCGCGTGGCGCCGCCGCCGCTGCGGCGTGTACCCGCGGCCGTCTCCGCCGTCCGGATTGGTGCGCACCTTGGTGCCTTCGGCGTGGTCGGTCTGCGTGACCGTTTCTTCGCGCTTGTGGACCTGGGCGGCAAAGCTCGACTGCGCGGCCTGCTGCGCACCTTGCGCCGCTTCTTGGGCGCTGCTAACCTGGGCCGCGTTTTGCGGGGCGGCCACGTACGCCAGTTGAAGATCCGCTGGCCGAATCGCCATGCTCGGTTATTTCACCTTTTAGCGTCCGTTCTACTTTATTTTCTTTACCTTCCGGGCTAGCCGCAGCGGCCGTCGCGGCCGAAGCGGGGACGGCATCCGGGCTCGGCGCGGGTCGGCGCAGGTATTTTTGCTTGACCGTGGGGTCGTCTTCGCGATAGCCCAAGTCGTTGCGCAGTTCGCGCAGCCGCTGGCGCAGATGGATGACGGCCTGCGCGTGGATTTGCGAGACCCGCGACTCCGAGACCCCGAGCGCGCCTTTGATCTCCTTCAGCGTTTGACCCTCGAAATAGTAGAGCGTGATCACCGTGCGCTCTTGGGGCGGAAGGTTTTCGACCGCCCGCACAAGCTCGGCATGCACTTCGCGCGATTCGACCTCACTTACCACGTCGTTGTCGTCGTCGCGAAGCGTATCGACGAGCGGGATCTCGTAGCCCTTCTCGTTGGGCAAGAACTCCTCGAGCGAGAGCACGGCGGTACCGCGCACGCGCTGGATCAACTGGTCGAGTTCCTTCTTCGAAAGGCCGAGGCGCTGCCCGACCTCGGCCTCGGTCGGGGCGCGGCCGAGTTCGACTTCGAGTTCTTGATAGGTGCGTTCCAGCTCCCGCGCGCGCTGACGCACGGCGCGCGGCACCCAGTCGAGCGAGCGCAACGCATCCAAAATCGCCCCGTTTATACGGGTGATTGCGTAGGTCTCGAACTTCACCCCACGTGCATCGTCGTATTTTTCGATGGCGTCGATCAAGCCCAAAATACCGTCGTTGATGAGATCGTTGATCTCGACGTTCGGTGGGAGATTCACCGAGATTCGACCGGCCACGTATTTGACCAAATGCAAATACTTGTGAACGATCTCTTCCCGCGAGAGTTCGACGCCGCCGATGACGTAGCTGCGTGGACTACGGCCCAGCTTCATGCAACCCTTTTGGACGCGCACTTCGCGTTCCGCATTTCGTATTCAGAATTCCCCACAGGCCTCCTACTGCAATTCGTCAGCCTTTTGAATTGGAGAGGTTAAGACTTTGATACACCCGCGAGGTCCACCAAAATGGGGGAAATCGCGTCGAGCGGCGCCACACGGTCAACCAACCCCTCCTTTGCCGCCGCGCGCGGCATCCCGTACACGACACACGTTGCTTCGTCTTGCCCCAGCACGTAGCCGCCGCGTTCTTTAAGTTTGCGTAAACCGCGAACGCCGTCTTGGCCCATGCCGGTGAGGATCACGCCGATCGCGGCCTTACCATATGCCTGCGCTACCTGGGTGGTCATGTAGTCGACGCTTGGCACGTGCAGGGATGTACCGTCGTCATCAACGAGCCGTACCTCGGTCTCTCCCCCGTTTCGACGGCGCAACTCGACCTGTTTCCCTGACGGTACCACGAGCGCGGTGCCGGCCTCGAGGATCATGCCGTTGAGGGCTTCGTGGACGGCGATCTTGCTCGATGCGTTGAGCCGATCGGCCAGCGGCCGTGTGAAGCCCATCGGCATGTGCTGCACGATCAGCACCGGCAGCGGAAAGTTCCCGGGCAGCATCGGTACCACGCGCGAAAGCGCCACCGGCCCACCGGTAGAGGTGCCGATCGCGACGCATTCGTATTGCGAAGCCGGACGCGGACGCGAAGGCGGAGGCGCAATGATGCGCGGCCGGTCTTCGATCGGCGGCGGAGCGTGGACGATCGGCTGCGCCGGCTGCGCGCCGCGCCGCGAGACCGCTCGAATCTTTGCGATCAAATCGCGCGCGACGTCGGTGATATTTACGTAGGCAGCATCGGGCTTCGCGATAAAGTCCACCGCGCCGAGCTCGAGCGCGCGGAACGTCGTCTCCGCGCCATCGCGCGTCAGCGAGCTGCACATGATGATCGGGATCCGGTGATCCGCGACGATCTGACGCACGGCTTCGAGTCCGCCCATGCCCGGCATCTCGACGTCCATCGTGATGACGTCGGGGTTCATCTGAAGCGCCTTGATGATCGCTTCCTCACCACTGCGGGCCGTCGCGACGACCTTGATGTCGGCTTCGTTCTCGAGCATGGTCGTGATGGCTCGGCGCATGAACGCCGAGTCGTCGACCACGAGCACATTGATCTGTTGCACCTGGTTCATCATTTCCGCCGGTAGTAGATCGCCTTGGGGGTGACGACCGGTTCGTAGCAATCGGTGATGCGCATGATCGACTCGGCGTGACCCAAGAACAAGAAACCTCCCGGGCGCAGCACCTTCGCGAAGGCTTCGACCACGCGCTTCTGCGTCGGTTTTTCGAAGTAGATCAAAACGTTACGGCAGAAGACGGCGTCGAACGTGCCCATCGCGGCTACCGCCCGCTCGTCGAGAAGATTGAGTCGCGAGAACTCCACCATACGCTTGATCTCGTCGTTGATGAAAAATCCGCCTTCAAACGGGCGGAAGTACCGTTGGACCATCTCGGGCGGCGTCGCTCGAAAGGAAAGCTCCCGGTAGAATCCGGTCGCGGCCCGTTCCAGGGCTCGCGGCGAGAGATCGGTGGCTCGCAAGACGACGTGCGAAGGCGCAACCCGGTGCGTCTGCATCAGCATCATCCCGATCGTGTACGGCTCTTCGCCGGTGGAACAAGCCGACGACCATACGCGCAGCGGCGTCCCGGCCTTGTGCGCTTCGTCGAGAACCTCGGCGACGAGCACCTCGAGCTGAGCCCGTTCCCGAAAGAAGTACGTCTCGTTGTTGGAGAGCACGGAGGCCAGTTCGCTCCACTCGGTCTCACGCTCGGGCGACGCGGTGAGATAGCGTTCGTACCCGGCGAAGTCGTTGATCCGGCACTTGAGCAACCGCGTCTGCAAACGGCTTTGCAAGAGAAACTGTTTGGTGTCGTCGTAATAGATACCGAAACGCTCGCGGATCAGATCGCGCAGCGCGTGGAATTCGGTTTCCGATATGGCTATCGTCGACACGCAATCGTTTCCGTAACCGGCCCGTTTCGCCGTCTAGACGTGCGAGGCCCGCATCCCAAAACGCAACGCGTGAAAGGCGAGCACGACCCGATCGAACAGTGAACGCTCGTGATCCTCCCGTTGCAGGGCGTCGGCGAAACGCGGGCTCGCGTGGAGCAGATCGAAGAGCACGCCGTAGCGCGCCGGTCGCGCCTCGAGGAATCGCATCAAGCGGACGCGATGTTCCAGCCGGCGCGAAAAGCGCGCGCGAACGCGTTGCTCGTATGCGCGCGCCGCGCGTTCGGGCGCGTTGCGGTGCTCGCGGATCGCCGCCGCCGCGAAGCGCCCGCTCATCGCGGCCTCGAAGATCCCTTCGCCGTTGGTCGCGTCGACCAGTCCGGCCGCCGTTCCGCCGAGCATCGCCGCGCCTGCGGCATAACTCGCGCGCGGCCACCCGCCGTAGAGCAGGTGTCCCTCCTCTTTTCTCCGCTCGACGGTAACGTCCGGATAGAGGCGCGCTTGCGTACGCGCCGTGAACGCGTCGAGCTCCTCACGCAGACGGCTGCCGTCGAGCTTGCCGACCAAACCCAGACCGATCGCCAGATGATCGCGCTTGGGGAACATCCAGGCGACGATCTGGCGCCCGTCGCGAGCGGCATAATAATGTAGCTCGAGGGTACGATATGCGGCCGGCGCGGCCGGGCGATCGAGATAGACGCGGTATTGCAGCGTCGTCATCAGGCCGGCGCTCCAGCGCTCGTCGGCGAAATCACCGTTGAAGCGCGCGGTTGCACCTTGCGCGAAAAAGACGTTGCGCGCGCGAACGCGCCGCCGCTTCCCAACACGAAGGTCGGCATATTCCACGGTTGCGGCCTCGCGATCACGTTCGAATGAACGCCACAGGCATTGCGTGCGGATTGCCGCGCCTTCGCGCGCGGCCAGCGCGGCGATCGCGCCGTCGAGCTCTTCACGTGTCGTCGTGTGTCCCGGTCCGAAAAAAATTTCATGCTCGCGACCGCTCGCGTCAAAGAGCGCAAGCCGCGGCGTGTTGCAATGGATGAGCTCGCTCGGCAAATCGAAGGTTGCGCAGAACCCCGGGCGCAGGCCGGCGGCGCACACGCGCTTTGCGCCGATCACCGCGTCCTTTTCCAAGACCATCGTCTCGATACCGGCGCGCGCCGCCTCGCGGGCCGCCGTCGCGCCGGCCGGACCGGCGCCCACGACGAGAAACTCGACCTCTTCCACCATATCGAGGTCCTTGGTTGGGGTTGCGAGAACACCCTGCGCCGTCATGAGCCTTCCGGATCCCCGCAATTATTTACTCTTGCCGCTCGGCGAGCGCCAGCCTGAGGAGATCAACGTGGTGATCGAAATTCCGGAAGGATCGCGAAACAAGTACGAATACGATAAGCAACTCGATATTTTCCGTCTCGACCGCGCGCTGCATTCGTCGATTCATTATCCGGGCGACTACGGCTTCGCTCCGCAGACGCTCGCACTCGACGGCGATCCGCTCGACGTGCTCGTGCTGGCGATCGAGCCGACGTTCCCAGGCTGTCTGGTCGCCGCGCGTCCGATCGGCCTATTGGAAATGGTCGACGGCACCAAACAGGACGACAAAATTCTCGCCGTACCGGTGGGTGAGCCGCTCTTCGACGAAGTCCACAACTACACGCAAATCTTTCCGCATCAGCTGCGCAAGGTTTCGCACTTTTTCGAAACCTACAAGGCGCTCGAGGGCCAGTCGACACGAATCGGTGCGTGGCGGGATGCGGCCCATGCACGGCGCGAGGTCGCCGAGTCCTATCAGCGCTTCAAGGAGAAGGACTAGCCGGGCCCGCGCAGTACCCCGCCCTAGATCAAACGGCGCCCCTTGGGCGCCGCAATGCTGCTTCCTCAAGGACCTACAACGTACATGACGGCACAATCTGCGATTTGGGCCGGGCTAATCGGTGGCGCGCTGGCCGTGCTCTACGGTGTCGCCCTCACCTTCTGGGTGCTCCGCCGCCCGGACGGCAATGCCCGTATGAAAGAGATCGCCGCGGCGATCCAAGAGGGCGCGATGGCGTTCCTCAAACGCCAGTACGGAACGATCGCGATCGTGGCCGTCATCCTGGCAATCCTGATCTTCATCGCTCCGCCGCTGGGTTGGGAAGCCGCGCTCGGCTTTCTGATCGGCGCGATTCTCTCGGGCGCGGCCGGTTTCATCGGCATGATCGTGTCGGTTCGCGCCAACGTGCGCACCGCCGAAGCCGCTCGAAGCGGCCTGGGCGCAGCACTCAACGTCGCCTTCCGCGGCGGCACGGTAACCGGCATGCTCGTCGTCGGTCTCGGTTTGCTGGCGACGTCGGGGTATTTTGCATTCTTGCAAACCGTCAACAGCGGTGACACGGCCAAGACGCTGGGCGCGATGGTGGGTCTGGCCTTCGGCTGTTCGCTGATCTCGGTCTTCGCGCGCCTGGGCGGCGGCATTTACACGAAGGCTGCCGACGTCGGCGCCGATCTGGTCGGCAAAGTCGAAGCGGGCATTCCAGAAGACGATCCGCGCAATCCCGCGGTGATCGCCGACAACGTCGGTGACAACGTCGGCGACTGTGCGGGCATGGCCGCCGACCTGTTCGAAACGTACGTGGTCACCAGCGTCGCGGCAATGCTCCTCGGCAATCTCGTCTTCGGCGATAAACTCCGGGGCGCGACGACCTTCCCGTTGGTCCTCGGTGCGGTCTCGATCGTGGCCTCGATCGTCGGCTCGTGGATCGTCGGTCTGGGCAAGGTGTCCAAGACGCGGATCATGGGCTCGCTCTACAACGGCATGATCGTGGCCGGAATCCTCGCGTTGATCGGTTTCTACTTCGTGACGCAGCGTGAGTTTGCCGGTTCGCAAGTAAGCCCGCTCAGCATCTTCTTCTGTGCGCTCGTCGGCGTCGCAATCACCGGTCTGATCACCGTTATCACGGAGTACTACACGGGGACGCAGTTCGCGCCGGTGCGGCGGATCGCACAAGCCTCCGTGACCGGGCACGCCACCAACATCATCGCCGGGCTCGCGGTCTCGATGCAGGGTACGGCGCTCCCGGCGCTGGTGATCGTGATCGGCATTCTGGTAAGCTACGGGCTCGCCGGTACCTACGGCGTCGGCATCGCGGTCATGGCAATGCTCTCGCTCGCCGGTATCGTGGTTGCGATCGACTCGTTCGGTCCGATCACCGACAATGCGGGCGGCATCGCCGAGATGGCGGACATGCCCGAAGACGTGCGCAACATCACCGATCCGCTCGATGCGGTCGGCAACACGACCAAAGCGGTGACCAAGGGTTATGCGATCGGTTCGGCCGCGCTCGCCGCGCTCGTCCTCTTCGCCTCGTTCCTCCAGGAGCTGATCAAGGCCAAGTGTGCCGGAGCGGCCGCCGGCGCGACGTGCGCGAACGGCGTTACGGACCTCTTCGCAATCGACAATCCCTACGTGTTGTGCGGTCTGTTCATCGGCGGCCTTCTTCCGTATCTGTTTGCATCGCTTTCGATGCAAGCGGTGGGGCGCGCAGCCGGCGCCGTGGTCGAAGAAGTCCGTCGCCAGTTCCGTGAGATTCCCGGCATCATGGAGGGTACCGCAAAGCCGAACTACGGCACGACCGTGAGCATCGTCACCGCGGCGGCGCTCAAGGAGATGATTCTCCCCGCGCTCATTCCGGTCGGCGTGCCGATCATCGTCGTGGTGCTCTCGGTCACCGGTCTGCTCAAGGGCGACACGGCCGCGCAACTCATGGGCGGCATCCTGGTCGGATCGATCGTCACCGGGCTCTTCCTCGCGATCTCGATGACGACCGGCGGCGGCGCATGGGACAACGCCAAGAAATACATCGAGGACGGTCATCTGGGCGGCAAGGGTTCGATCGCGCATCAAGCGGCCGTTACCGGTGACACCGTCGGCGATCCGTACAAAGACACCGCCGGCCCCGCGATCAACCCGATGATCAAGGTGCTCAACATCGTTGCGTTATTGCTGGTGGCGTTTCTCGTGCACTAGACTTTATCTCGCAAAGGTGAACCTTTGCGAGCTAAAGCCGCGCGGCTTCGCGCGCGCACGATCCCGAAGGGCGCTGCAGTCGCAGCGTCCTTTGCTTTACCAAAGACTGCCTTCGGCGGCCAAGATGTAGAGAATCGGGCCGAGGCCAGGATTTCCAGTAAAAGCTTCGCGTTCGCGGCTACTCCGCCACGGGGACGTCAGCCTGCAGCGCCTCTTCCAAAGCCGCTACCCGATCGACGGCTTCATGCACGTCGTCGCTTGCGCTCGTTACGCGCCAGGCGACGACCGCTGAAGCGAGCAGCAACACGCCGCCCAGCCCCCAGGCGATACTCGGCGCCTTCCATGCGTGCGCGGTACTCACCGAATAGGCGAACGTTCCGGTAAAGATGGCCGGCCCGATCAGCATCCCAAGGCTGCGCAAGAGGTTGATCGCGCCCTGCAACTCACCCTGTTCCTGCTGCCCGACGCGCCGGGTCATGAGCGCTTGCGACGCGGATCCCGCGATCATCCACAGCATGTTGATCGGAATCGCGATCCAGAACAGCACCTGATTTCCGCCGTACAAGAAGAAACCGATTCCGCCGGCGATCAGCCCTACCAGCAGCGCGCGGCGCTCGCCGATGCGATCGACCACCGGCTGGATCACGAAGGCCGAAATCAAGATCGTGAAGACTCCGACGATCGCGAGCGAGATGCCGACCGTGCTCATCGTCCAACCGTAGACGAGCAGGGTGTAGAGCACAAAGAGCTGCGGCAACGCTTCGTGCGCTACGTATCCGATCAGATTCGTGATCGCAAGTCCCGAGAGTTCCGCATGACGGCGCAACATTTTGAGCGAACCGAGCGGATTGGCGCGCTGCCACGAAAACGGATTGCGATGCTCGCGGGCGAGCGATTCGGGCAACACCAAGAGACCGTAGAGAAAGTTCACCAAGCTGAGCGCACCCGCTACCCAGAACGGCAAGCGCAAGCCGTGCACGGCGAGCAATCCGCCGATCGCGGGTCCGACCACGAAACCGATGCCGAATGCCGCGCTGATCATGCCGTAGGCTCCGGCGCGTTTCTCCTGCGGCGTTACGTCCGCAATGTAGGCGCTGGCAACGGTAATGCTCGAGGTCGTCGCACCGGAGAGCACACGTCCGACGAAAAGCCATGCAAGGTTCGGCGCAAGCGCGAGGATCAGGTAGTCGACCGCGGTGCCGGAGTTCGAGAGCAGCACCACCGGCCGGCGGCCGATGCGGTCGGAAAGAGTACCGAGAATCGGGGAGACGAAGAACTGCACGATCGCAAAGAGCGTGGCAAAGACGCCTGATAGGATCGAAGCGTCCGCGTAGTTGCCGTGCGTAAAGCTCAAGAGCAGCGGTTGGAAGACCGGCACCATGATCCCCAGCGCGATCATGTCGAGCAAGACGGTGACGAAAATGAACGTCATCGCGGCGCTACGCCGATTCAGCATCTGTTCCGTCCCCATTGGAATGTAGCGGGTGCATCGATTCGGCCCATACGTCGAGCGCGCGACCGATCCGCGCGCGATCCCCGGTGGCGGCTAGGTCGAGCATAAAGCCGCGATAGGTGGCGAGGATGATAGTAGCGATCGTACGTGCGCGCTTTGGGGTTGCACCCTCGCTGCACAGAGGCTCAGCGAGAAAGCACAACCAATCCTCGACTGCGCCTTCGAGAAACCCGGGAAACGCTTGCGGATTTCGCAGCGCCAATGCGTAGGTCTCGAAAAAGAGCTTGAGCATCGAGGCACTTCTGCGATCGCTCATGTAGGTCCAGACCGCTTTACAGACGGCGGCGGGCGAGGTGAGGTTATCGCGACGCAACCGGTCGAACAGCGCAAGCTGTCGCTCTCGGATCTCGCGCAGCACCGCCGTGACCATCTCTTCCTTCGACCCGAAATGATACAGGAGCATACGAGGACTCGTGTCTACCGCATCGGCAAGCGGACGCAGCGAGAGCTCGGCCAATCCGTGCTTGAGCACGTAGTTAGCCACGCGCTCGAGCAGCGCGCCGCGCCGCTCCAGGTCGACCGTCCGGCTCACGCCTCAGAATAGCATAAACGTAA
This sequence comes from Candidatus Baltobacteraceae bacterium, assembly GCA_035502855.1. Taxonomy (NCBI): domain Bacteria; kingdom Bacillati; phylum Vulcanimicrobiota; class Vulcanimicrobiia; order Vulcanimicrobiales; family Vulcanimicrobiaceae; species Vulcanimicrobiaceae bacterium. The sequence continues at coordinate 66,392 of DATJTX010000029.1, read as the reverse complement.
CGATCGTTTCAAGTATGATGGGGCGCGCTCGGTGCGACCCACGTCAGCGATGAGCGAACGACGCTACGGCTCGGTCAGCCAATTCGCGGCTTTGAACCAGAGCTCCATCGCCGCATTGACGCGGGCGCGCTCGTTCGTCGCACAATAATCCAGCATCGCGCCGCGGAAAACCGCGAGGCTCAGCGTCGCAAACGCCTCCGCTCGGTCGCGCGCGACCCCGCGGCGCTCGAGAGCTTCTTTCAACAGGCCGATCCAGTCGTTGATGCCGTGCAAAAACTCCGCGTAGTGCTCATCATGAAGTGCCAAGCCGTAGGCCTCGAAGAAAAGACGCGAGTCGGCTGCGGTTTCGAGATAATACGCCCACATGACGCGGCGAAACTCGTCGCTGGGCGCGGAAGAATCCAGATTCGCAAATTTCTCGCGCAAACGAATCCGGTTTCGTGCGACGAGCGCGACAATCAAATCTTCCTTGCTTCCGAAAAATTCTTCGAGCGCGTCGAGCGGCATAGCGAGGACCGCGGCAAGATTCTCGAGGGTCAGCGCGTAGAGGCCATGCTCGTCGGCATAGCGCCGGATTCGATCGAGCAGCGCGTCTCGCGCGCGAAGCTCCGCGCCGGGGTCCATCAGTCCGTCTGCGGCAGCGCGTGATCCAGTGCTTCGTACTTGCGATATACCGCGTAGTAGGTCGCGCCGATGATTCCGATCGCGAAGAAGAGCAAACCGTCACCGACCACGTTTCCCACGCCGCTGGTCGGCGGCAACATGAGGCGGATTACCGCCCGCCCGACGAAGGCGCCGACGTAGATCAGCGCGGTTGCCCACGACGGCCCGAGCTGCATGACGCCGTGGCGATCGGTCGCGCTCACCTGCGTGTGATGACCGCGCAGGAGGCCGAGGGGAATCCCGGCGGCAAGGCCCAGTACCACTGCCGCGGCGATCTGCCAAATCGGCGGATTGAACTGGGCGAAACTGCCGTAAATCGAGACGGCCGCGAGCAGAATCAGAATCACGGCAAAGGCCCACATGCGTCCCACGCTCGTGCGCTGGGGACGCGAGGAACGATAGAGCACGATCGCCATGATGACGACGAGGATGAGGAGATTTTCGGGAGTCATATTGATTCGAAATATCTTCCGTCCCAGTTAGGCGACGCCGTTCAAAGTGGTCTACGGACCATGAGACAGCGTCAACGACACTGGGACGGAAGAGATAAAGAATTACTTGATTTCGACCTTTGCGCCGGCCTCCTCGAGCTTCTTCTTGACGCTCTCGGCTTCGTCTCTGGTGACGCCTTCTTTAACGGCCTTGGGTGCGCTCTCTACGAACGACTTCGCCTCGGTCAGTCCCAGGCTCGTGAGTTCGCGAACCGCCTTGATGACCTTGATCTTCTCCGGTCCCGCTTCCGCGAGGATCACGTCGAATTCGGTCTTCTCCGGCGCCGCAGCGGCGGCACCGCCGCCGGCAGCCGGTCCCGCGACCATCGCGACCGGAGCCGCGGCGCTCACGCCGTATTTCTCTTCGAGCTGCTTGACCAGATCCGCGAGCTCGAGCACGGTGAGTTTGTCGATTTGATCGATGAGTTCGGCAACAGCCATGATTGATGAATCTCCTTAAGCGTTCGAACCCGCGGCTTCTTTTTGCTCGCGGATGGCATTGAGTACGCGGACCAGTCCGCTCTGATTGCCCGAGAGTACGGTGACCAAACCGCGCATCGGGCTTGCGAGCGAACCGACGAGTCGTGCGATGAGCTCGAGCTTGGGCGGCAAGGCGGCGAGGGCTTCGACTTGCTTGGCGTCGACGAGCGCGCCGTCGATGTAGGCAGCCTTGATCCCGAGCTTCTTGCGCTCGTCGGCGAATTGTTTGATCGCCTTCGCGGGTGCCACCGGATCGGACCCCGCGAACACGATGCCGGTCGGACCGGCCAGAAAGGCATCAAACTGCCTGGCCCGCTCCTCGCCGGCTGCGATCTTGAAGAGCGTGTTCTTGACGACGGCATAGGTGCTGCCGTCCTTGCGAAGCTCGCCGCGAAGTTTGGTGATCTCCTCGACGGTCAAGCCTTGAAAATCGGTCAAGAACAAGTTCTGCGCTCCGGCAAGCCGTTCGCGCAACTCTTGAACCGCGTTTTCTTTTCGTGCGGTTGGCATGACGTTGTTGCTGCTTTCCTTCTAAAACGCGCATGCTGACGTTGCAGCATGGGCCCCCGAGCAACTAAAAAGCGCTCCATCCGTCCGGAGAGCGCTTCACCAACTCGCACTCATGCGGCGACACAACCTGTCACCCTGAGCCTGTCGAAAGGGTTCGTGCGCACCTCGGCAGGTGTCGGCGTGAGCCTTCATTATCCGCCTTGCGGCGGGCCTACGGTCTTCGGAGCCAAGGGGTAGACTACCATAGGCCCGAGAGCGTTGCAACCCCCGCGGTTCGGTTGTGTAAGCGGTTCGGCTCCCGCGGTTCGGCCCCATGGTTCGGCCGGCTTTCAGCCGGCCGAACCATGGGGGGTCGCGCCTACGAGGAAGCGGCCGCCGGTTGATGCGCCTCCACGTACTCGTGGATCTCATGGACTCGAAGCGGCCGCAGCACGAGCAGCGAAAGCACGGCGGCTACCACGTTGAAGACCGCCGCCACGCTGAGCGCTAGCGTCCAGCTTCCGGTGAGCGCGGTGAGCACGCTCGCCAGCGGAACGATCAGGGCCGCAGTGCCCTTGGCCGTGTACAGCATGCCGTAATTGGTCGTCGCGTATTTCTGCCCGAAGTGGTCGCGTGCCGTCGCCGGGAAGATGCTGAAGATCTCGCCCCAGGCGAAGAACACGACGCCGGATAGCAGCACGAACGTGACCGGAGAGTGCCCAAATTCCATCAACGCGACGATGCCGATGCCCTCGAGCATGAAGGCGAAGAACATCGTGAGCTCGCGGCCGATCCGATCCGAGACCCATCCGAGGATCGGGCGCGTGAAGCCGTTGACCAGATTGTTGATCGAGAGCGCATACGTGAGCGTCGGAAGCGTCCAAAGGAGGATCGTGACCGGCGACTTCGCGATGCCGAAGTCCTTGGCGATCGGTCCGAGCTGCGCGACCGCCATGAGTCCGCCGGCCGCGACCAGCGTGAACATCACGTACATCACCCAGAACACCGGCGAGCGCAACGTCTCCATCGGCTTGTAATCGTGCGTGCCTTGCAGCGTGGTGGGTATCTTGCGATCCGGCACATGGGTCGCCGGAGGCGTCAAGAGGAACATCGCGGCAACCACGACGATCAAGCCCTGAATCAATCCGAACATGAGAAATGCGTGACGGTATCCGCCGTTCGCAACCATCAGCGTCAGCGGAATCACGGTTAGCGCGGCGCCGGCTCCGAATCCCATCGCCGTCAGGCCGGCGGCCAGCCCGCGGTTGCCGGCAAACCATTTGATCGCGTTGCCGATGCAGGTACCATACACGATGCCGGCGCCGATGCCGGCGAGGATCCCGCCGAGGTAGAGCGTCTCGAGCGAGTACGCATACGAGTTGACCACCCAGCCGGCCGCCGCGAAGAGGCCGCCGACGATGACCATTCGGCGCGGGCCGAAGCGATCGGCGAGCGCGGCTTCGAACGGCACGAGCCAGGATTCGACGAGCACGAACAGCGTGAACGAAACCTGAATCGCCGCCCGCGACCAACCCATTGCGGTATGGATCGGATTGACGAAGACGGTCCAGCCGTATTGAAGGTTCGCGATCATCGCCATGCAGACGATGCCGGCGATGAGCTGGACCCAGTGGTTATGAAGAATATTTTCGCGCGGCACGGCCGCACTCGATTGAGCGGAGGACATCCTTTACACCCTTTCTAGCGCCGTAGGCTCACCCAAATCGTCTTTTTGTCGGTGTAGTTGTCGAGTGCGGTCTGGCCGAGATCGCGTCCCATTCCGGAGTCGCCGCCGAGTCCGCCCCAGGGTAGACGTGTGTCGCTCTGACCGTAGGTATTGACCCAAACCGTTCCTGCGTGCAGCCGCTGCGCCATGATGTGGGCACGCGCCACATCCTTCGTCCAAACCCCGGCCGCGAGGCTGAAATCCGAATCGTTGGCGATCCGAACCGCATCGTCTTCGTCCTTGAAGCGAATCACCGCGGCGACCGGGCCGAAGATCTCTTCGCGCGCGATCTTCATCGAGTTGTCGACCTCGGTGAAAACGGTCGGTTCGAGGAAGTAGCCGCGCGAGCCTACGCGTTCGCCGCCCGAACGCAGCGTCGCGCCCTCGCTCTTGCCGGTCTCGATATATCCCATGATCGTGTTCATCTGTTTTTGCGAGATCACGGGACCCATGTAGGTGCTCTCATCGAGCGGGTCGCCGATTTTCAGCGTCTTCGAGCGCGCCACCATCCGCTCGCAGAACTCGTCGTAGATGCTCTCTTGCACGAGCACGCGCGAGCCGGCCGAACAAACCTGGCCGCTGTTGAAGAAAATACCGGCCGAAGAACCCTTGACCGCGGCGTCGATGTCGGCGTCCTCGAAGATCAGGTTGGGCGATTTTCCGCCGAGTTCGAGCGTGAGCCGGGTGACGAACGGCGCTGCGCCCTCCATGATCAGCTTGCCGACGCCGGGCGATCCGGTGAACGAGATCTTGTCGACGTCGGGATTCTTCACGAGCGCCATGCCGGCCGACGAGCCCGGTCCGGGCAGAATGTTCAGCACGCCCGGCGGCAAACCGGCTTCGAGCGCGAGTTCGCCGAGCAGAAGCGCGGTGAGCGGCGTTTCCGTCGCCGGCTTCATCACGATCGCGCACCCGCAGGCGAGCGCCGGGGCGATCTTCCACATCGAGTTCATCAGCGGGAAGTTCCACGGCACGATCGCGCCGACGACGCCGACGGGCACACGCGCGATGTAGGTGAGCGCGTCCGGCCGCACGGGCACGACGTCGCCGGTGATTTTGTCCGGCCAGCCCGAGTAATACTCGATGCAGTCGAGCATCGCCGGATAGTCCTGACGTCGTACCGAGCTGATCGGCTTACCGCCGTCGAGCGATTCGAGCGCGACGATCTCTTCTTGCCGTTCGCGGATCACCTGCGCGAAACGCGACATGATGCGCGCGCGATCAGCTGCGCGCATCGTTCCCCACGGACCCCGCTCGAGCGCGGCACGAGCCGCCTTCACGGCCAGCGCGACGTCGCCGGGGCCGGCCTCGGCAACGTGCGCGATGACTTCTTCGGTCGCCGGATTGCGCGTATCGAACGTCTTCCCGGACTGCGCGTCAACCCATTCTCCGTTGATGAGCAGTTTGGTTTGCGGGACGCGAACCGACTTTGCTGGTGTTGCGATCGCCATGATCAGATTACCCCTTCTTCGTGCAGGCTCTCGACCTGCGAGCGGTCATAGCCCATGATTTCTTGCAAGATTTCCTCGTTATGTTCGCCGAGCAGCGGCGCGCGGCGATAGTCGACGGTCGAGTCGGAGAGTACGAGTGGACAACCGACGGTGTAATAGCTGCCTCGCTGCGGATGCTCCACCGTAGCGATCATGTTGCGCGCGCGCAATGACTCATCTTCGAGCAGTTCTTTCATCGCGAGCACGGGTCCACACGGGATGTCGAGCGCATTGCAGCGCTCGAGCACCTCAAATTTGGTGAGCGTTTGCGTCCATTCTTCGATGATGCCGAAGACCTCCGAAAGGATCGGCACCCGCGCCTCCGGCGTTGCATATTTCGGATCGGTGATGAGTTCCGGCCGCCCTATCTCCTTGCAGAGCGGTTCCCAGATCTGCGTCTGAAGGATCAAATAGACGTAGTCGTTCGGACCGCCCGGCGCGCAGCGCAAGGCGGAACCGGGGTGACCGCCGCCGGAGGCATTGCCAGAGCGCGGCACGACGCCGTTGAAGCTGCGATTGGGATATTCGCTCAGCGGTCCGCGTGCGAGCCGCTGCTGGTCGCGCATCTTGACGCGGCATAGATTCAGCACCGAATCTTGCATCGTACACACGACGCGCTGGCCTTGCCCGGTATGGACGTCGCGCTGATAGAGCGCCGCCAGAATTGCCGCCACCGTATGGATCCCGGTGCCCGAGTCGCCGATCTGCGCGCCGGTCACCAGCGGCGGACCGTCTTCCCAGCCGGTCGTGCTCATCGATCCGCCCATCGCCTGCGCCACCGGTTCGTAGGCCTTGGCGTCGGCGAATTGTCCCGGGCCGAAGCCCTTGATCGAGGCATAGATGATCCGCGGATTGAGTTCGTGGATCGTCTCCCATGAAAAACCCTGACGATCGAGCACGCCCGGGCCGAAGTTTTCGACCAGCACGTCACACTTGCGAATCATCTCGGTGAAGATCTGCTTCCCTTGCGGCGTTTTGGTGTTGAGCGTCAACGAGCGCTTGTTGCCGTTGAGCATCGCGAAATACAAACTATCCGCGTCCGGGATGTCGCGCAGCTGCTGGCGCGTGATATCGCCGCGCCCCGGCAACTCGACCTTGATCACGTCGGCGCCGAGCCAGGCGAGAATCTGCGTGCAGGACGGCCCCGACTGCACGTGCGTCATGTCGAGCACGCGCACGCCGTCCAGCGCCTTTGCTTTCGTCATGGTCTGCGTGCTCATTTGTACATCGTTTGGTTTTCGGTGCCGGGCGCGTATGCGTCGGGATCGAGCCACACGTTGATTACCGCGCAGGTTCCCGCTTCGCGCGCACGCTCGAGCGCCGGGCGAATCTGCCCCGGTTCGCGCACGGCCTCGCCATAGAAGCCCAGCATGTCGGCAAATTTCTCGAAATCCACGTCGCCCAAATAGTTACCGACGTTGCCGCGCTCTTTGCCGTACTTCTGGATCTGGCCGCAGCGGATCTGGTTCATGTAGCTGTTGTTGCCCACGATCGCGATGTACGGCAACCCGAAGCGGACCGCGGTCTGCATGTCGAAGCCGGTCATCGCGAACGATCCGTCGCCAAAGAGCGCGACCACTTCGCGCTGCGGCTGCGCAAGTTTCGCGGCCATCGCAAATCCGGTGCCGACGCCGAGCGATCCGAGCGGACCGGGATCCATCCACAGTCCCGGCGCCTTGGGCTGCACGACGTTGCCCGCGAAGGTCACGACGTCGCCGCCGTCGCCCACGAAGACCGAATTGTCGGTGAGGAAATTATCGATTTCGTAGGCGAGCCGATAGGGGTGAATCGGTACCGCGTCGTTGCGCAGCTTGGGCAGACGAGCCTCAACCGCGGCATTCTCCTTCTCGCGCAGAGCAGCCACCCACGCGTTGCGCGCCGCAGCGTTCTTGGCCCCTGCCGCGCGCGTGACCGCCGCGAGAATCACTCCGACGTCGCCGACCAGACCGAGATCGACGTCGCGATTGCGGCCGACGGTGGCGTACGACATGTCGATCTGCACGACCGTCTTCGCCTTGAGGCTCTTGCCGTAGCGAAGGCGGAAATCGAACGGCGTCCCGACCACGATGATGACGTCCGCCGTTTCGAATGCTTCGCGTCGCGTGAGTTGGAAATGCAGTGGATGACCGGGCGGCAGCGTACCGCGTCCCGCCCCGTTCATATACGCCGGAATGTTGAGCGTCTCGACGAACTCGCGCGCCGCGTCGGTTGCGCGGCAGGTCCAAACTTGCTGGCCGAGCAGCACGCATGGCTTGGTCGCCTTCGAAAGGATATCGGTCAGGCGCGTAATGTCGTTCGGATCGCCCAGGCTCTTGGTCGACGCGCGGTAATGGCCGGCTTGCGGGATCACCGCTCGATCCGGGTCGATTTCATGATCCAGGACCGTGCGCGGAATCTCGAGGTATACCGGACCGAACGAACCGTTGAATGCTTCGCGGGCGGCCATCGTCACGAAATCCGCGACGCGCAACGTCGTGGTGACGCTGGTCGCGAACTTCGTGATCGGCCGCAGCATCTCGACATGCGGCAGATCTTGCAGACCGCCCATGCGGTGCTGCGAGAGCCCGGCTTGCCCCCCGATCAAGAGCATCGGAGATTCGGCGCGAAATGCGTTGGCGACGCCGGTGATCGCGTTGGTCGTACCGGGTCCGGCGGTGACGACCGCGCAGCCGAGGTTGCCCGTCATGCGCGCATAGCCGTCGGCGGCGTGCGCGGCAACCTGTTCGTGACGCACGTCGATGATCTTGATGCCCTCGTCGATGCAGCCGTCGTAGATATCGATGATGTGACCGCCGCAGAGCGTGAAGATCGTATCGACACCTTCCGAGCGCAACGCCTTGGCGACGAGATGCCCGCCCGAGACCTTCTTCTGCGGTGCGGTGCCGTCGGTGGTGTGCCGTTCGCTTGGAACGGAAAGCATCTGAGCCATGGAGATCCCTTCGATCAGCGTAATGATTTAGATGTCATGAACGTGCACGGCGACGTGAGCGGCCAGTCCGAGCGCGTGCTCGCGAACGAGCCGTTCGGCCAGATCGCCGTCGCGGGTTTCGAGCGCCTGAATGATGTGCATGTGATCGACCATCGAACGCTCGAACCGATGATCTTCCGAAATCGTGCGATGCCGGATCGAACGGACGTGCATGATGAGCGTGTCGGCCATCCGCGAGAGCGTTGCGCTCCGCGCGAGATCGATGATCCGGCTGTGAAACGCAAGATTCGCGTCTGAGTACTCGTCAAGCTTGGCCGCGATCGCACCGTTTTCGAACGTCGCGAAAATCGTGCGCAATGATGAAATCTCCTCGTTGCTCGCGCGCTCGGTGATCAATCGCGCCGCCATACTTTCGAGCGCGGCCCACACTTTGATAATCTCGACCAGCTCTTCGCGGCTCTTGCGAACGATGAAATATCCGCGCCGTGGGACGCTTTCGACCAAGCCTTCATGTTCGAGCCGGGCGAGTGCATCGCGAATCGGCGTGCGGCTCACGCCCAAGCGGTATGCCAGATCCCGTTCGTCCAGCCGCAGGTCTTGGTCCGCCCGCTCGTAGATGTTCATCTCGAGCAGCGCGGCGCGCAGCGCGGCGTACGCGCGTTGCGCGAAACTCGCTTCGGATCCGAGCCGCGAGAGACCTAAGGCCAAGGCCGCACCCTCCAGGGCGGGTGGGATATGGTATCTGGTATACCAGTTCCTTCCATGCCGACGCAGCAGCCTCTAGGGCCGCTTTACGTCCTCGAGCTCCTCGAGCGTCCGGGGCCAGTCCGACTTGAGCAGCCGAGAGAGGCTCCGGTCGGCGAGCACTTTGCCGCCGGTCTGGCAACGGGCGCAATAGTTGGTTTCGTTGCCGGCGTAGCGGATGCGCTGGATCGGCGCTCCGCACCGGGGGCACGGCTTGCCGAATCGGCCGTGCACCGCCATCTCCTCACGAAAGGCCGTGACCTTTTCCGGGAAGCCGTCGCCGGCTTTGAGTCGATCGGTCCACGCCGCCAGCGTCCGGCGCGCCGCGTCGAAGAGCACTTCCCACTCCGTTCCGCGGAGTTTTTGGGTCAGCGCGATCGGGGAGAGACGCGCGGCGTGCAGGATTTCGTCCGAGTACGCATTGCCGATCCCGCTCACGATCCGAGGGTCGGTCAGCGCTCGTTTCAACGTCCGGTTCTCGGCGCTGAGCGCTGCCCGAAATGCGTCGAGATCGCTCGAGAAGAGTTCGATGCCGCCGGGATCCTGCGAGCGCAACGCATCCTCGCCCGCCAGCACGGAGAGCGACGCGCGATGTTTCGACCCGGCTTCGGTCAGCACGAGCGTGCCATTCGAGAAGTCGAACGCCGCTAAACTCGTTCGCCCGGAGAGGGCCGTTCCGCGTTCCTTCCAATGCAGCCGGCCGGCGATCATCAGGTGAAGCACGAGCCAACGGTCGTCGTCCATCCCGATCGCAATGCGCTTGCCGACGCGGCGCAGCTCGCGAACGCGGTGCCCGTATTCGTCCTCGAGCGGCGGCTGCGCCGTGCGCAGCAGAAAGGGACTCGCGAGCCGGACGCGTTCCAGCGTCTGCCCTACGATCCGCGTCCGCAGCGCGTGTAAGTAGGCTTCGACGTCGGGAAGTTCAGGCACGGCGCGCGAGCGCTGCCGCCGAGCGCGCGCCGGCGTCCTCGAGCGCAATCGCCCGCGCCCGCGGAAACGCCGCCTGCGCGAGATCGGTCAGCACGTGACCCGGCACCGCCTCGATGAACTCGCTCGTACCCAGTTCGATCATCATCGTCGTTGCATCGTACCATCGCACCGCGTGCGCCACACCGGCGGCCAGGTCGTGGCGCAGCGCCTGCGCATCGCGCACCAGACGCGGCCCGACGCTCCCCACGTAGATCGTGCGCGGGTTGCGAATCTCCATCGGCGCAAGCACGGTTTCGAGATGCGCCTGCACCGGGGCGAGCAGCGGGCAGTGCGAGGGAACGGCGACGTCGAGCCGTTCCGCGCGGCGCGCCCCCGCCGACCGGCCCGCTTCGAGCGCGCGCGCAAGCGCATCGTTCTCGCCTGCGATCACTAATTGCGTCGGTGCGTTGACGTTCGCAATGAAAATTTGCGCCTGCGGTCGCGCGATCGAGCGAACGATCTCCGCGACCACCTGCTCGCGCAGTCCGGCGATCACACCCATGCCGTAACCGCGCGGAAAGAGTTTCTCCATGACACTCGCTCGCTCGCGAACGGCCCGCAGCGCGTCGTCGAAGGCGATGCTTTCCGCGTAGACGGCCGCGGCGAATCCACCCACTGAATGACCGGCAACGGCGTCGGCTTGCACGCCGCGCCGTTCGAGCATCCGTCCCGAAGCGACGCCCGCCACCAGCAGCCCGAGTTGCACGTTGACCGTCGAGGCGAGCGCGGCGGCGTCGTCACGCTCGCGCACGTCGTATCCCAGCACGCGGCTCGCTTGCGCAAACGTCCGCTCCGCATCGAGATCGCCCGCGATCGACGCGAGCATGCCCGGGTGCTGCGATCCCTGTCCCGGGAAGACGAATGCTAACACCGGCCCGTCACTACACCCACGTACCACGCTCGATCGAATCGAGAAAGAGTGCGGCGGCAAGCAGATCGGCCGCGCCGCCCGGCGACGCGCGCCGCGCGAGCAGCGCGCGTTCCAACTCGTTGCACGCGCGCCGGCCGGCCGCGGTGCCGCAGCCGCCCGCAGCGAGCACGGCGCCTGCTCCCGCCTGCGCAACGCGCAGCGCCTCCTCACCGCCGCGGTGCAGCAGACACGTATCCTCGAGCGTGGTCATGACCTCGAGTAATGCGTCGATGCGCGCGACCGCTTCGGACGCACCGCGTTCGCGGGCAGCACGTAACGCGGGAAGCGCGTGGTGTACGACGTGCGGGAAACCGGCCTGCGCTTCGCCGGCCGCACCGCCTACACCGTAGCGGGCGCGTGCGCGCGCGCCGTTGCTGCTCCGCACGGCGGCGACGCCTTCGTCCGGCAGCGCCGCGATCTGCGCGGCGGCGCGCGCGATCGCAGCCGGATCGCGAGAGCCGGTGTGAGCGTGCCCTGCAACGAGCAGACCGAGCGCCCAGATCGCACCGCGATGGGCGTTGGCGCCGCCGGTCGCCGCCAGCATATGCGTTTCGCCGGTGCGGCCGATCGCTCCGAGCCGCGTGCGCAGCGCGCGATCGATCGCGCTCGAACGCGCGGCGAGATCGGCCGCGACGAACGTGTGCTCCAGCGCACGTGCCGAACGCAGCAGCAGGTCGAGCGTGAGATCGTCGTGCGCGCCGCTGCCGCGCCGATCGACCAGTGCCGGTTTAGGCGTGAGTTCGGCCTCGGCGATCAGCGCTTGCACGGCGGCCTGCGGCGGTGAAAACGGCGGCAATATCCGCGGACCGCCCGGCGTCTTCACCATGAGCGCGCCGCCGCGCAGCGTCTCGTCGAGCGCAGCGGCGTAACCGTCACCGAACGCCACCTCGACGTCGACGCGTACCGGCAGATTCGCGATCGCGCACGCAAAGGAATGCAGCGCGCCATCGCCCGATGCCGCGCGTACGATGACGTCGAGATCGCTCTGCTCGTGCAAAGCCGGGACACCGGTGACCAGCTCGTATCCCGCGGCGCCGATCGGCGCAGCGCACAGACCATGCGCGCCGGCCGCACCGATCACCGCCGGCAGCGCGGCAAAGGCGCGGTGCTCGCGCGGCGGAACGACGTTGCGCAGCCGCTCCGGCGGAACGACCCGGTCGATCTCGGCGGCCGCGACGCTGGCGGCAAAGCGCTGCCCGCGGTGCTCGCCGCGAATGCCGATCGGCACGTCTTCCGCTATATAGGCGCGGCGCACGATCGCCCAGGGAGCTCGCCCAAGGCTCGCACGAGCCCACTCCGGCGCATGTGCGGCGAGCCTTGCCACCGCAGGGGGACTTAGCCGGACGAGATCGTGCGCACGGGCGTGCTCATTCATCCCAGCGAGCCGCGAGCTCGTCGCGGACGCGGCGCGCGAGCGCACGCGTTTGCGTTGCCGCGGGCACCGCCAACTTATCGACCGGATTGCGTAATGCGAGAACCGGATTGCGCAGCACGGCGACCAATGCCTCGTGCACGTTCGCAACCTCGGCATCACTCGGCTCGTCGAAATCGGCGATCCGAAAGATGCGATCGATCGCGCCGAAGCGCGCAAAGGTGTGGATGTCGCGCGCGGTCGCCGGAATCTCGCGCGCGATGCGCGCCAAATCTTCGCGCTGCATCCGCGTGACGCGCGCGACGGCTGGCTCCGACATCACGTGAATCTCGATGGCGGAATCGTCGAGCGCGCCGATCCAGCCCGCCTGCAGGCCGTGGGCCAGAAACGCGCCGGAGATCGCCTTGCCGACGACGAGAGCGAGGACGGGATGCCCGCCGCGTCGCGCCCGAATGTACGCGTCCGCCGAGGCTGCCAGGGCGCGCTGCAATCCGACCGCTTCTTCGCGCACGCCGAAGGCCTGTCCGGGAACGTCGACGATCGCGAGAATTGCGCTCTTCTTGGGCGTTCCGTTCACCGCAGCTGCCAGACCAAATCCCTCGTCGATTCCAACTTCGCCCGCACGCGCACGTTCGAAGCGTGCCTGCGGATCGGGAACCACGACGATCGTGCGCACGGGAAATCCGTCGAGCGAAACGTCGGCAGCAAGCACGGATGGCGGCAAGCCCGCCACCGCCGTTCCTTTGTTTGCGAAGCGTTCGTACCACAAGCGCCCGCGTGAGACCACGGTCCTCACGGTTGGATCTCCATGGCATGCAGAAACGCATCGCGTTCCAGCCGCGGATCGGGAAACGGCGGCGGCACCAGCGGACCCAGCGGACGGGGACGTTCGAACGCCCGTTCCACCGCAGCACGAATCGCGCCGACGTCGTCGGCGACCAATTCGGTCGTGAAGTCTTGCTCGAAACGGCGCCGTCCGCCGGTGACGCGCCAGATCAGCGGCCGATCGGATGAATCCATCTCCTCGATACCCGACTCCGTTTCGACGACGTCGGGACCATTGAGCCCGATGCGCGCGCCTTCGCTCACGATGATCGCACTGCACAGCGCGGTCGAAAGCGAGAGCCCGCCGTACACGCCGACGCGGCCGGCGATCACCGCCACCACCGGCATTCGTTCGCGCAGCGCGACGATTGCATCGCAGATCTCGGTGACGGCGAGGATACCGAGGTTTGCTTCCTGCAGGCGAATGCCGCCGGTATCGAGCGCGAGCACGACGCGCGTCGGTCTGCCGTCCTCGAAATCGCGTCGCGCCAGTTCGAGCGCACCGGCGATTTTAGCGCCGCCGATCTCGCCGATCGAACCGCCCAGAAAACGGCCGTCGCTCGCGACCACGCATGCGCGCCGGTTGCCCAGCGTTCCGCGTGCAACCACCACGCCGTCGTCCGCTTGCGGTACTACGTCTTGGGCGGCCAAGTACGGCGAGGCGATGCGAGCGAACGGATCGAGCAGTTCGCGAAAGCTCGCGGGATCGAGCAACGCGCGCGCGCGTTCGCGCGCCCCACGTTCGGCAAAGGACTCGGTCAAGAACGGCGTCATCGCGCGTACTCGAGCGCCTGCTCGAGGCGCAGCGCTACGACCGCTGGTGTCGCTCCGAAGTCGTTGATCTCGATCTGCACCGCAACGGGGTTGCGCGCGAAGAAGCGCGCGAGCACGGCCTGCCAGGTGCGATCGAACCCGGTTACGCTGGTACGCACGACGATCGACGCGCGGCCGTCCGCGGCGGGTTCGAGCAGAACTTCGCAATTCCCGGAAGCGACGACACCCACGTGCGCGCGGTTGGCCACGGGCTCATTCGCCGCAAACTCGTAGCTCAGCGTTTCGATCATCACCAGCTCCTGAAGCGCTTGGGCGGATCGTACAATCCGCCCGACCATTCGACCAGCTCTCGGACCGACCTCGCCGCGAGCAGCGTGCGGTTCGCCTCGCTGCGGCGCACGCCGAGATCTTCCGGAAAGGCGACGATGCCTTCGGCTCGGAGGGCGCGCGTGCGCTCTTCACTCGTTGCCATGCCGATCGGGGTGACGCCGGCAATGGCGGCAAGTGCGGCGCGGCGCTCGTCGAGGCCGCTCGCGCGGTAGAGATAGGCGATGCCTTCCTCGGTCACGACGTGGGTGACGTCGTCGCCGTAAATCATCACCGGCGCGATCGGAAACCCCGCGTTGCGCCCGAGCTCGATCGCATCGAGCCGCTCCACGAACGTCGGCACGCCGCTTTCTTGAAATGTCTCGACCAGCTGGACGACGATCTTGCGCCCGCGCCGCACCTCTTCATCGGACGAGGTCATTTCGAGCCAGGCGGCGCTCGGATGACGGCGCCCGCGCGGATCGCTGCCCAAGTTCGGCGCCCCGCCGAAGCCGGCAATGCGCCCGAGCGTGGCCGTGGACGAGTTGGCGTCGCGATCGATCTGCAGCGTCGAGCCGATGAAGAGATCCGTTGCGTACAGACCGGCGGTTTGGCAATACGCGCGGTTGGAACGCAACGTTCCGTCGCGGCCGGTGAAGAAGACGTCCGGACGCGCTGCAACGTAACGTTCCATTCCGAGTTCGCCGCCGTAGCAGTGCACGCTGCGCACCCAGCCGCTCTCGATCGCGGGGATGAGCGTCGGATGCGGATTGAGCACCCAGTGCGTGCACACCTCGCCGCGCAGCCCCAGGCGTTCTCCGTAGGTGGGAAGGATCAGCTCGATCGCGGCCGTGTCGAATCCGATGCCGTGGTTGAGACTGCGCACGCGATGGCGTTCGTAGACGCCGCGCAGTACGAGCATCGCCATCAACACTTGGACGTCGTCGATCTGTTCCGGATCGCGCGTGAAGAGCGGCTCGATCTCGTACGGCTTATCGGAAACGACGATCAGATCGATCCAATCGCCCGGAATATCGACGCGCTTGACGCGATCGACGATGCGGTTCACCTGCGCGATGACGATGCCGTCGCGAAACGCCGTTGCCTCGGCAATGGTCGGCGTTTCCTCGGTGTTCGGCCCGGTGAAGAGGTTGCCCTCAGCATCCGCCTCGTCTGCCGCGACAAGAGCCACGTCGGGCGTCAGATCGACGAAATAGCGCGCAAAGAGTTCGAGATAGGTGTGAATGGCGCCGATTCGGACGCGACCGTCGGCGACTTGCTGCGCCAATCGCAGCGACTGCGGACCGGCATACGAAAAATCGACCTGCGCGGCGATCCCACGCTCGAAGAGCGCGATGTGCTCCGGACGACCGATGACGGAAATGAGCAGATGGATGTCGTGAACGAGTGCCGGATCGACCGAAGCAAGCACGCGCGAGAGAAAGTCGGCCTGCTTTTGATTGTCGCCTTCGAGGCACACGCGATCGCCCGGCTCGATGAGCGCTTCGAGCACGGCAACCGCGTCAGCCGCCTCGAACCGGCCGTCTTGGACCAGGCGCGTAATACGCTCGAGGCGTTCATCCTTGCGCCGGCGGCGCGTATTCCATGCCGGGATCATCCGGCGGGAGTTGGCCGCGCAGGCGAGCCCGCCCTACGAAGCTACGAATCGGCCCGCGCTGAAAACCGCTCCTGCAGTTGGTCGCGCGTTTCGGTGAGACGCAGGGGAGCTTCCAGACTCGTGATCTTGAAAAGTTTGCGCACCCGCGATTCGAGTGGAACGATCACACCGACGCGCTCGGGTGCGGCGTTGGCGGCGCGAACCAAAACGTTGAGAATGGTCGAGTCGAGATAGGTGCACGCGGTGAGATCGACGATCACCGGACGGCTGCCCTCGAGCTGCTTCTCGATCAGTTCGGCAAACCGGCCCGCGACTGCGATGTCGAGCTCACCGTCGATAACGAGAATCTCGGCCCAGGGCAGAGACTCGTGGGCCACCCCGAAGGTCCCGTTACCTTCCATACCCATCACCATAGACGTACCTGTAGTCAAATACAACCTGGGGGCAATCGCCGTGAAACGCCCTCAACGAGCCGCGAACGCACGCGCGGCGGTCATGATTTCCCCCTGTATTTCGTGTAAGGGTTCGTCCCGCAGCATCAGCGCCGGAACACGATCGGCCAAGTGCGGATTACTCCCGTGGAACCAGGCTCGCACGGCCTCGGGATCGTTTGCACTGCCGATCATCGCGGCGATCTGCAGTGCGAACCGCAGGACGTTCGAGCGCTGCGGAAGCCGGCCAGTGGTCCATTGCGCAACGGCGCGCGTCTCGCCGACGCCGCCGATCGTCGCGACCGTCTTCGCTCCGAGAAGAGAGATGAGCTCGCCGACCGCCTCCTCGATCGGGAGCGACATCGCCCGCTGGTGGGCTTCAGGGGCGGAGAGCTCGCCGCGGTCAATCGCGTCGTTTCGCTTCAGTTCACGCATAGTTCCACGCATATTTTTACCGGTCGAGTCACGCCTTAAATCACGGGCAAAATCCCTAGCAATAGTAATGGCGGAAACACGGCCGATAGTCAAGCCCCAATTTGTTGGACCCCAAAAAAAGGAGCCCAGCCTTCCGGCCGGGCCCTCTGTTCCTGCGCCGCGCAACGTCGGCGCAGCCCACTCTTCCTTGCCCCTCCTACGCGGTGGCTTTGACCCGGTTCGGATCGATTTTGACGCCGGGCCCCATTGTGCTCGCGAGCGTCACGCTTCGCAAGTACGTGCCTTTGGCCGCCGACGGCTTTGCGCGCACGATCGCGTCGAGCAGGGCACTGACGTTCTCGAGCAGCTGATGCTCGTCGAATGCCGCCTTGCCGACGATCGTGTGGATGATGCCGGCCTTATCGAGCCGGTA
The DNA here is from genome assembly GCA_035502855.1 of Candidatus Baltobacteraceae bacterium. NCBI lineage: Bacteria > Bacillati > Vulcanimicrobiota > Vulcanimicrobiia > Vulcanimicrobiales > Vulcanimicrobiaceae > Vulcanimicrobiaceae bacterium. The sequence goes on along the minus strand of DATJTX010000029.1, from coordinate 49,328 downwards.
TTCCACCTTACCGGCCTTGATGTCGCGAATCGCGCCGGCGATGTTGGGCGACACGGTCCCGGCTTTTGGATTGGGCATCTTCTGGGCAAGGATGCGCCCGAGTTCCTTACCCACTTGCGCCATCATGTCGGGCGTCGCGACCGCGACGTCGAACTCGGTGAAGCCCGCTTTCAGCCTGTCGATCAACTCCTGATCTCCGACGACGTCGGCGCCCGCCTCTGCGGCAGCTTTCGCGTTGTCGCCCTTGGCGAACGCGATCACGCGAACCGTGCGCCCCGTACCATGCGGCAGCAACACCGTGCCGCGCACGTTCTGATCGCTCTTCTTCGGATCGACCCCGAGGCGGATGTGGATCTCCACCGTTTCATTGAACTTCGCGTTCGCGTTCTTCTTCACGAAGCCGATCGCTTCGGCCGGCGTGTAGAGCGCCTTTTTATCGAAGTTGGCGACGAGATTTTTGTAACGCTTGCCATGATGCTGCGGCATTACTCCACCTCCACGCCCATCGAGCGCGCCGTTCCGGCGATGATCTTCTTGGCGGCATCGATGTCGTTGGCATTGATGTCGGGCATCTTGATCTTGGCGATCTCCTCGAGCTGCTTTTGCGTCAGCTTCCCGACCTTGTTGCGATTGGGTTCTTTCGAGCCCGACTCGATCTTCAGCGCCTGCTTGATCAGAAACGACGCCGGCGGCGTTTTCGTGATGAACGTGAACGTACGATCTTCGTAGACCGTGATCTCGACCGGAATGATCATACCCGCCTGCGAAGCGGTACGTTCGTTGTACTGCTTGCAGAAGTCCATGATGTTCAGCGAATAGGGGCCCAGCGCGGGACCGATCGGCGGCGCGGGCGTTGCCTTGCCGGCCGGGATTTGGAGACCGATTTTTCCTACGACCTTCTTTGCCATGTGTTTGTCTTTCGCTTGGTACGGTACGCCTTTCGTGCACGGCGTTCCGCACTTGGAAGACGCGGGGCAACATCGTGTTGCCGACGGTTATGTGGCCGCGCCTCCCGCCCATCCGGGGCTCCGGCGCGTCCCAAGTCTTCCTTCGTTGCGGAACGCCCTGCGAAAAGCGTCCCTACCCCTAAGAAATCTCATACGTCGGGGTTGTCGCATGAGAAACCGAGTTATTATGTCATCCTGAGGTGCGAGGGCGCAAGCCCCGTCATGCTGAGGTGCGAGCGCGCAGCGCGAGCCTCGAAGCACGGAAGGACGAGGGACCTACTACACCTTTTCCACCTGGAAGAATTCGAGTTCGACCGGGGTTTCGCGTCCGAAGATCGAGATGAGCGCTCGCAGGCGTTCTTTTTCCGGCTGGATCTCGTCGACGACGCCGGTGAAGTCGAAGAACGGACCCGACGTAACTTTGACGCGATCGCCCTTGGCAAAGTCGATCTTGAGCTTGGGCGCTTCGATGCCCATCTGCTTGAGGATCGTCTTGACTTCTTTCTCTTGCAACGGCACGGGTTTCTCGCCCGGACCGGGGCTGCCGACGAAGCCGGTCACACCTTGCGTGTTGCGAACGACGTACCACGATTGGTCGTCCATGATCATCTCGACCAGGACGTAGCCTGGGAATACCTTCTTGGGCGTGATCTTGCGCTTGCCGTCCTTGAACTCGACCTCGTCTTCCATCGGCACGAGCACGCGGAAAATCTTTTCGGCCATGTTCATCGAGTGGATACGACGCTCGAGATTGGCTTTGACCTTATTCTCGTACCCCGAATAGGTATGGATGACGAACCAGTTTCGGTTGTCTTTCTTCGCCGGTGCCGGGGATTCGACCGCATTCTCATCGTCGACGGCCTCCGCCACACCGTCGGCAGTCATGCTGTCAGCGGCAGCGACGTCGTCGGCGATGTCGTCTTCGAGCGGCGGCGGCAGGCTTGCATCCGCCGGCACGTCCTCGTGCACGGCTTGCTCGTCTTTGTATTCTTGGTCGTGGTATACGTGTTCGATATCGGACATCATGATCTTAGGTGCCGGCTGGATGGAGGAAATTGAGCAGCGCACCGATGCCGTTGTCGAGCGCCCAGGTGTACAGACCGATGCCGATGACCAGCGCGAGCGTCAGGATCGTCGCGGAAACCCACTCGTTGCGAGTCGGCCACGTCACGCGGCGCAACTCGGTGAACACGCCGCGCACGAAATTTTCGCCGGCCACGGATCGTGCCTGGCGACTCGTCGTGCTCGTTCCGCGCCCTTGCGCGGTTTTCTTTTGCTCGTTCACCAAACTCTTCGCTCCCGGGATCTAATTTGGCAGGGCGGACAGGACTCGAACCTGCAACCGGCGATTTTGGAGACCGCTACTCTACCAATTGAGCTACCGCCCTCCATTTTTGCCCAGTGCTTCGTTGCGACGACCCTCATGTGCCCTTGCACACATCGGGTCGTCGCGCCTCGCCCCGGCCAAAAACCTATGCTCTATTGCGTCGCGCTTACTTCGTTTCGCGGTGGGGACGGTGGCAACGGCAGAAGCGGCAGTACTTGCTCAGCTCCAACCGGTCCGTCGTCTTCTGCTTGTTCTTCTGCGTGTTGTAATTGCGGCGCTTGCACTCGGTGCAGGCCATCACCACCATCACGCGATTCTCTTTTTTCGCCATCTGTTAGTTTACCACGCGACATGAAATAAACGGCCCGCAGGACCGTTCTTAGCCACAAGACTGTACCACAGCCCCGGCGCCCGTGCAAGGGTACCGCCGGCGGGGTAAGCCGGCGGGACCGCCGCAGGCGGGTCGCTGCGGAGGATGTGGAATTAAGCGCGGGATGAGCGCTCGTAGCTCAATTGGATAGAGCAAGGCACTCCTAAGGCCGAGGTTGGCGGTTCAATTCCGCCCGAGCGCAGGAGTTCTGAACCAGGGCTGCGTTGCGCGCAGCCCCCTTTCAGCCGAGGGGAGCGGGGTTGCCCTCCTCGCGCCAGGCAACGAAGCGGTCGACCAGATCGGGATCGAATTGCGTGCCGGCGCAGCGCTGGAGTTCGGCCAAGGCCGCATCTTCCGTAATTCCGCGATGATACGGCCGGTCGGCAACCATGGCGGAGAACGCGTCGAGGATCGAAATGGCGCGCGCGAGCGGGTGGATTTGCTCGCCGGCAAGTCCGGCAGGATAGCCGGTGCCATCCCAGCGCTCGTGGTGTTGGCCGACGATTTCGGCCACCTCGGCATACCCGGGGTGCTGCATCAACACGTGGCGTCCGTACTCGGCGTGGAGCATCACGGCCTCGTATTCGACCTTGCTCAGGGGGCCCGGCTTGCTCAGCATGCGATCGGCGACCAGCAGCTTGCCCACGTCGTGCATCAGGCTCGCCTGCAAGAGCGTCACCAGCGAGGCATGATCGAGATCGAGGTTGTGCTCCGACCACGACTTGGCCATAGCATTGACCTGTAAGAGGTGCACGCGCGTGAACGGATCGCGGTTGAGCAAACTCTCGACGATCGGTTCGATTCCTTCGAACGCACCGTAAACCGCGTGCGATCCGGAGTCCTCGCTGCAAACCGCGGCACCGCCGAGTTTGCGGCTGTGGCGCGTGCGCTGCTCGCATAGCGCAAGGATCTCGGCACGCGAACCGGCATCGAGCGGTGCGACCGCGTAGCCGCAGGCGATCGTGATCGGCAAGGTCTGGTCGTCGCTCACGTACGCAAGATCCGAGAGTCTTGCCATGACGCGTCCAACGGCGTGGCTCGCCAGATCGCTTGCGCCGTCGCGAAGAATCATCATGAAGATGTCGCCTCCGAAGCGGCCAACCGCAATCGTGTCGTCGGCATCTTCGAACTCGCGCAAGACGGCGGCGATCCGGCGCAATACGTCGTCTCCCTCCGCGTAGCCGTAGAGTTCATTGAATTGCGCGAAATTGATCACGTCGAGCATGATCGCAACGATCGGTTGCGTGGAACTCGCGACCGCCAGCGCCTGATCCAACTGGCGACAGATGCGTGAGTGATTCGCGAGTCCCGTCTGCGGATCGTATTCCGCCGTGCGCTGCAGCGCCTGATACATCCGCTGGTTCTGCACCGCGACACCGAGGAAATGGCCGATCGCTGCAACCGTCTCTACGTCGTCGCCGGTGTACGCGCCCTCGTGAACGCTTTGCACGGAGAGGCATCCCACGACCGTTCCGCCGACGCGCATCGGTACGAAGATCGCCGAATGCGTGTCGTTGGTCCAGGGACGATCCGGATTGATCGGGTACGTCCCCTCCGGCGCCCAAATCTCGCGGCGATTGCCCCAAATGATTTGCGAGGTCTCGAGCACGGCGCGGGCGCGAGAGCGCTCGGTGAGTGGAATATGCGGATATCTGCGAATCTCACCGTGGTCGTAGATATACTCGATCGCGTGCTGCCCGTTTTGATGCGTAAGAGCGATAAAGACGACGGCCGAATCGAGGTATTCGGGCAGCAGCGTCGTGAGACGTTCGAACAGCTCACCGAGCGAAAGATCGGTCGATAAAAGGGATGCCGCCCGCTGCATGAGCAGGCGATCGCTCGTACCGTCCGGGCGTGGCCCGACAAGTTGATCCTTCACAGTCGGCGAGCTCCTAAGGACTTTAGGCCCATGGTTCGCTCGCTTCGGGACGAACTCCGCCGTGATGCGGCGCCGTTTCTCGTAACGAATCGTAAAAAATGTACTACGATCCCCTAATGGCCCGGGCCGTGGCCCGGTCGCCGGTGGGTCCTACGTCTTCTTGAAGTCGAGTGAAAGCGAGTTGATGCAGTACCGCGTCCCGCGCGGACCGGGACCGTCGTCAAAAACATGGCCGAGATGTGAGTCGCAGCGCGCGCAGCGCACTTCGACGCGATGCATGCCGTGGCTAGAGTCGTCGAGCAGACGCACGTTCTGCTGCTCGCGCGGGTGCGTGAACGACGGCCAGCCGCAGTGCGAGTCGAATTTCGCATCGGCCGAAAAGAGCTCGTTTTGGCAGCCTCCACAGACGTACGTGCCGTCTTCCCGCAGGTTGAGCAACGAGCCGGTGAACGGACGTTCGGTGCCGGCTTCGCGCAAAATCGCATAGCGCTCGGGGCCGAGTTCCTCGCGCCATTTCGCTTCGCTCTTGACCACCTCGGGATTGCCTTCGTGTTTCATCGCATTCTAAAGAACGCTCGAGGGCAGGGGACGGATGCGTCGCGCGATAAGAAGCGCTCCCTTGCCTACGACCGCTTCGCGCCCGGAGGAATCGCTATGCGACTGATCACCCGTGCCGACCTCGATGGACTCACCTCGGCCATCCTTCTGCAAGAGGTCGAAGCGATCGACGAGATCGAGTTTGCCCATCCAAAGGACGTGCAGGACGGCAAAGTCGCCGTTACCGACCACGACATCCTCGCCAATCTGCCGTACGACGAGCGCGCCGGACTGTGGTTCGACCACCATGTCAGCCAGTCGGACGCGGCCTGGAATCCCGAGATGCGCGGCAACTTCGAGATCGCGCCCAGCGCCGCCCGCGTGATCGCCGATCACTACAAATCCGATCGGTTCGACAGATTCGCCGATCTTCTCGATGCGACCGACCGCCTCGATGCCGCGCTGCTGACGCGTGACGACATCGTCGATCCGAAGGGTTGGATCCTGGTCGGATACACGCTCGATCCGCGCAGCGGCCTGGGCGCGTTCAAAGAATACTTCCGCCACTTGATGAGCCTGGCGAAAGCACAAACCGTCGATCAGATTCTGCAAGATCCGCAGGTTCGCAAGCAGGTCGATCGCCTCAAAGCCGAAGAGCCCGCGTTTCTCGAGCATCTCAAGGAAACCTCACGGCAAGACGGCAACGTCGTGATCACCGACGTGCGCGGGCGCAAGAACCTTCCCAGCGGCAATCGCTTTCTGATCTACGACCTTTTCCCCAGCGCGAACGTTTCAGCGCGTGTAGCCGACGGACGCAACAACGAGTTCGTCTCGATCCAAGTGGGTCACAATATTCTCAAGCGCGATTGTAAGACGAGCATCGGCGACATGATGGCTCAGTACGGCGGGGGCGGACACACGGGTGCGGGAACCTGCCAACCCGCGCCGGGCGACGCGGATCGTGTTCTCGGCGAAATCGTCACGATCCTGAAGAACAACGGCTAGCGCGAGCGTCTAATATTCCAGGTAAAAACTGACGTTCGGGAGCGTCGTCGGCCACGTTGGGCCGATTTCGACGTCGATCACTTCGTGTGAGTACAGGGGCACCGTCACCGGGTTCGTCCCGTAGAATGTGAGATCGGTTGCCGGAACCAGACCGTTGTTGCTATCGCCCCGGTAGACTTGACCGCTGGTAAAAACGCGAACCGGGCCGGTGAACGGGCCGAAGTGATTCGAGTCCGCGGTGATGCCCCAGACATCGAGAATGTTTTGCACCGTATACATCGTGCCCGTGATCGGAATGTTGTTCGGATCGGGATCTTCGACATGGACGATGCCGCTCGAGTCGTGCGTGTGGATGTGATAGAAGCAGGTCGCGGTGTCGATGAATCCATCATCGGGCGGTCCGGGGTTCTCCATGCCGATCGCGATCGGCAGCGCCGCTTGTTGACCGTTCACGTAAATTCCAAGGTAGACGTGGATGTGGTAGTTGTTCGACATCGTCGGGTCGCACGTGATGCCGTCGACTGGCGAGCCCTGACCCCCGGTTGATGTGTCGCCCTGCGAGGGCGTGAACATGCCGGTCTGACCGCTCACGCTTCCTTGCGAGGTCTCGATCGTAGAGGACGAAGCGCCTGGCGGCGTCGGCGTCGGTGTCGGCAGCGGTGTGGCAGTCGGCGCCGAACTCGCGGCCGGTGCGGGCGGTGTCGATCCGCCACCGCCGCCGCCGCAGGCGACGAACGTGACGGGAACGGCAATAGCGAGGACGGCGGCGAGCCCGAAGCGGAGGCGGTTCTTGCTCATCCCTGGCATCGTAGCGAATGCCGATGGCCGTCTCTAAAGTCGATTTACCCGGTCCCGTTAGGACTTGCGGCCCAAGAAGTAGAGGAAAGCCTCGCAAGCGAGCGAGGCTTTCTTGAAGTGGAGCCGTCGACGAGGATTGAACTCGTGGCCTTTTCCTTACCAAGGAAATGCTCTACCACTGAGCTACGACGGCGCTTACCGGCACGATCGAACCGTCTGGAGCGGGCGGCGGGAATCGAACCCGCGCTGTCTGCTTGGAAGGCAGAAGCACTACCACTATGCAACGCCCGCGCGTCACGCACAAGACAAAATGGTGGGCCGGGCTGGATTTGAACCAGCGTAGCGCTTTCGCGCGCCGAATTTACAGTCCGGTGCCATTAACCACTCGACCACCGACCCACGTCTCAAGCACGGCTAACGACGGTACGATACCACGGGCCCCGAGTCCTCGCAAGGACGGACCCGACCCTTATTACAAGGGCGCGTTGAATTTCACGAAGATGCGCTCGCGCAGCCATCCGGCTCGCTCGTAGACGCTCTGCGCGCGTTGGTTCTCGGCGGCCGTCTCGAGAAACATTGCCGCGGCGCCGTTCTCGCGCGCGTACGCGAGCGCGGCGCCGATCAACGACCGCGCGATTCCGCGCTTGCGCCAACCCGGCTCGACGAAGAGATCTTCCAAGATCAATACCGGGGCGAGGCGCACGGTGCTCCACGACTCGAAGATCTGCACGAATCCAACCGTTTCGCCGCCGGCGTTCGCTACGAACACGGTGCTGGTCGCGTCGCGCAGGTGCTTTGCGACGAACCGGCGTTCGCTCGCCGCGTCCGGCTCCTGCCCGTAAAAGACGCGGTAGGAGCGAACCAGCGGCAGCAGCTGTTCGATGTCATCGGAACGGGCACGGCGCACGGTGACGTCGATGGTTGTGTTCATGGCGGCGAATTACCGCCCGGAGGGGCCGCTTTCCCGCCCGACCAAAGACCGCCCGATGCCCAGAACCTATGATGCGATCGTGATCGGCGGCGGTCACAACGGCCTGGTGACGGCGTGCTATCTTGCACGCGCGAAGCGGCGCGTGCTCGTGGTCGAACGCCGCTACATCGTCGGCGGCGCCTGCGTGACCGAAGAAACATTTCCCGGGTTCAAAGTCTCGACCGCAGCCTACGTCAATAGTCTCTTCCGGCCGGAAATCGTGCGGGATCTCGATCTGAATCGCTACGGCTTCGAAGCGATCGAGCGCGATCCAGCCTCGTTCACACCCTTTATCGACGGCCGCTACCTCATGCTCGGACGCGGTCTCGCACGCGATATCGACGAGATCGCCAAGTTCAGCCGGAAAGACGCGGACGCGTTTGCACGCTATGAAGCGATGTTGCAGCGCGTCGCCTCCGTGATCGAACCGACCCTGACCCAGATCCCGCCCAACGTGCTGCATCCGGCGCTCGGCGATCTGGTGAACCTCGGCAGGATGGGACGCTCGCTGCAAAAGATGGGTCCGGCGATGAACGAGGCGGTCGAAATGCTCAGCGGCGCAGCGCGTCCGATCCTCGATCGCTGGTTCGAGAGCGAGGAGCTCAAAGGTACGCTCGCAACCGACGCGATCATCGGCGCGTTCATGGCGCCCTCGATGCCGGGCACCGCGTACGTGCTCTTCCATCACGTGATGGGCGAGACGAACGGCAAGAAGGGCGTGTGGGCGTACGTGCGCGGCGGTATGGGCGGTCTGACGCAAGCGCTGGCAAGCGCGGCGCGAGACCTTGGCGTCGAGATCAAGACCGACGCCGAAGTCGCAAAGATTCTTCTCAAGAACCGCACCGCGGTTGGCGTTGCCTTGCGCAGCGGCGACGAATATCGCGCGAAAAAAATCGCCAGCGGCGTCGACATGCATCTGACCTTCGAGCGGCTGCTCGATCCGGCAACGTTGCCCCCGGCCTTCCGCGAAGCGGTCGCGCGCATCTCGTACGACAGCGCGTCGGTGAAGATCAACGTCGCGCTCGAGCGTCTGCCGAGTTTCACCGCGTTGCCCGGCCACCAGCCGGGACCGCAGCATCACGGCACCGTGCACTTCTGCCCCGATCAGGACTTTATCGAGCGCGCCTACGACGACGCGAAATACGGCCGTCCCTCGAAGGAGCCGGTCGTCGAATGCTGTCTACCGTCCTCGCTCGACCCAACGATCGCACCGCCCGGGAAACATCTCATGTCGATGTTCGTGCAGTACGCGCCCTATAGACTGAAGGACGGCCCCTGGACGGAGGCGATCAAAAACGAATTTGCCGATCGCTGTTTCGCGATCGTCGAGCGCTATGCGCCGGGATTCACCTCGTCGGTGATCGACCGGCGGATCCTCAGCCCGGTCGACATCGAAGAGACGTTCGGTTTGACGGGCGGCAACATCTTTCAAGGCACGATGCCGCTGCACAATCTCTACGCGCTGCGTCCCGTACCCGGCTATGCGAACTACAAGACGCCGGTGAAGAATCTCTACATGTGCGGTGCCGCCGCGCATCCGGGCGGCGGCGTGATGGGAGCGCCGGGTTGGAATGCAGCGCGCGCCATGCTCCGCGATTAACGGAGCACGACGCGCGCCGGTAGCCGGCGCTACAGTTTGAGCAGCGCCTCGACGTAGATTTGGAACGGCTGTTTTGTCGTCGTGTTCAGACCGGAGATGTCGAACGGTCCGAGCGACGGTTCGTATGGATACTGAAGGAACGGTTGAACCGTATCGCCGGGATTGTAGGTATTCCCGCCTGCCGGAACGATCGGCGCAACGAGTCCGTCGCCGACGACGCCATAGCTGCAGAAATTTCCGTTCGGACTCGTCCAGGCTTCCTTGCTCCCGCCGAAGCACGCGTTGACGATGTTGGTCAAGTCGGCGATGACCGTGACGCGCGGCGAGAGGTCGTAACTGAGCTGCAAGTTGAGCATCATCTGACTGGGCTGGATGAACGACCCAAGCGGATCGAACTGGTGCGTGTACGGGTCGGGAATCGTGATGTTGTCGCCCGTGTCGCACGTCGAATAGTCGACCGTGCCGGTCGACGGGTTTCCGTAGGGATAGCGCGGATCGGCGCCCGTGCCGAAGACGCCTGCGCACTCGTCGGGAGCAAGCCCCGGCGTCGTGTTCGGCGCGCCATAGCGCGTCCCGGCCTGGAATTGCAGTGACGGCGTCACCGCCCACTTATCGTGCTTGTAGTTGAGCACGATGGTTGCAACGTAGGGAGCACCGAAAGCCGAAGCCGAGGTTCCGATTCCCGCCGGGAAGATGTCGTAGGTCGGGAATGACTGATTTGGGTTGATCAACGGCTGCAGCGGTGCGTCCCAGTAGGGGTTGCCGTAATCGCCGGCCGCACATGCCGGGTCGGGCGCCCCGGCCGCAGTGTAGCACGGCGCGGCGGCCACACCGCTCATCGTGCTTCCGCAAACAGCCTGGCCGTACTGCGTCTTGCCTGCATTGGCCGGGTTTGCGCACGCACTCGTGTACGCGTTGTATTGTGCGATACCCGCGTTGAGGGGCGTGATGATGGTTTGGCCGTTGCCCAGGGTCTGGTACTTGATCGTCGAGTACGTGTAGGCGAAGGAGAGAAGTCCCGAGAGGCCGTTTCGGCTGAAATCACCCTTCTGCAGTTGGAACTCGACGCCGCGGCTGCTCTGCGCGCCCACGTTCAGCTCCGAGATGAACCCTTCCGCTTGATTCAGGAAGAAGTTCTGGAGCTGATTCTCGGTGTGGCGGAAGAACGGCGTGAGCTTGAACGAGATGTCCGTACCTTTGAAAGTATGCTCGAGCGAGAGGTCGGCGTTGGTCGACGTTGGTGGATAGATCGGATAGCTCGGTGAGGTACGGCCGAACGGCAAAAACACCGGCCCGAGGACCGTGAACGGTTCGTCGAGCTGCAGCGTGTTGTACTGTTCGGTCGCCGTGTCCGGCGGCTGCGAGTACTTACCGATCGAGCCGCGCCAGACCGTATACGGATTCTGGGTGTACGTGAAGGCAAAGCGGGGTTCGAAGGAGTCGAAGGTTTGCGTCGAGCCGTTGACGTCGTTGTTGAGACTCGCTTGCGCCTGGCCCGCCGCGGCGCAGTCGCCCGGCGCGACCCCGAGCGCGCTAACATCCGTGGTCACGCCGTTCGATACGCACGTGTCGAGATTGTAGGCGTTGTACCAGAACTGACGGGCCGGGCCCTCGTTCGTATTTTGGCCGACGAACCGGTATTCGTTTTCACGCACACCGATGTTGAAGAGCAGTTTATCGGTGGGACGGAACTGATCGGTCAATGAAAGCGCCGTGAATTGCGGCGTGACCTGATTGTAGTAGCCGTATTCACCGTTCTCGGCAGATAGGTAGGTGCATGCGGTCGATGCAACGTTCGGATCCGCGCACGTCGTGGGGAGCGCGGGTACGGTAGAGGACGCGATTTGGCTCCAGGTCGCGAACTGCGCCGGGGGCGCGCCGAGCGTCGGGTTGCACGAGACAGCGGTTCCCCCGGCGCCCGAATAGCAATATCCGCTGTATGGATCGGCCGCGTTGACCGCGACGTAACCGTAGGGCTGCAGGGCGAAGTTGAGCATCTGCTCGTTGTTGTCGCGAATGGCGTTGGAGGTTGTGTACGACCCTTGCAGCGAGATGAGGTTGGCATCGTTGATCTGATCGGCGAAGGTGGCCGAGACGCCGCGCGTGTGCGAAGTCAGCTCGTAATCCGGCGCCGTGTCGCCGAGGCCAGGTCCGACCAGCGCTGCGTAGGTGAGATTTGGACCGTTTAGCAGCCAGTCGCTGTAGTAGGTGTAACCGTAGACGCGCAGATACGCGTTTTCGCCGAAGTTCTTCTGATACTGAACCTTGAGGATCTCCTGATCGTTCTCCGATCCATCGCGTTCATTCGCCGGAACGAACGAACACGGCGCACCGACCGTGTTCTCGGAAGGACACGAGTCGGCGAATCCGGGGATGTTGGCGTAACGCGGCGTCGGCCCGCTCGGATAGTAGTAGGGGCTCACGCAACTTGCGCTCGCATTGGCTTGCGCGGCACTCATCGTCGTCCCGATGTTGCCGGGACAATTGTATGCATAACCGTCGACCCAATACGGCTGACCGTAAGCCGTACTCGTATTTCCGAGGGTAGCGTCGTCGAGGCTTTGATAGAAGCCGTTGAGGATCGCCTCGCTGTCCCAGAGCACTTGGACGTCGTCGCGACCACCGTCGTGTTTGTGCGGCAACGCGAAGTGCACGTTGACGACGACGTCGCGCACCGAAAGCGTCGCCGGTTCGAGATAGTTGAACGGCGCTTGTTGCCAGAGGTTCACATTAGGATCCGACGCTTCCGGTGTCGCGGTGAGCGGGATCCCGAGGTAATCGTAGGCCGGACTTCCGTTGTAATTGTCTACGTACCGTGGGCTCTGATTATAGCCGCCCACACCGGCATAATACGAAAACAGACGGTCCGGCGTCGCACCGCCCGCTTCGACCGAAGCGTGATGGTAGAATGCCGGCGCTCCAATGCCGAGATCGGCGTTGGCGTAGCCCGGATACGTTCCGGACTTGATCACCTGGTTGATAAAACCGGCCAGACCTTGACTTTCGGAGTTCGACGGTGCAGCGCCGGTATAGACCTGAACCTCCGCTTGTCCGAGCGATGACGCCGAGCCGGAGGGATAGTTGTCGAATGACCGGTTGATCGGGACTCCGTCGAATTCGTAGCCGACTTGATCGAAGTCACCGCCGCGAATATGGACGGTCTGGTAGTAACCGCCTTGATTGCCGGCGACGTACGCGCCCGGGATCGTGGCGATCGCCGAGTACGCGCTATTCAAGCCCCCGCCGCCGCCGACTGCCGCGACGCGCTGCTGCGTTGCGGCATTGACGGTGTAAACGTCCGACGTGGTACCCGATTTGACCAGGTTACCTGCCGCGCTGGAGGTCACACGCGCGATCTCTTTGAGGGCCGGCTGCATGACGATCGCGAGCGTCTGCACCGAGTCGGCGAACACCGTCGCGCCGCCCTCGGAGACGGGGTCGTAGCCATCCTTCGACACGCTAACCGTGTACGTGTCCGGGGCAAGGGAAAGAAAATTGAATCGTCCGGCGGCGTCGGTCGTCGTTCTGGCGACCTGCGACGCCCCGCTCGCGACGACGTTGGCGCCGGCAATGGGAGCGCCGGTAGCGGCCGAACTCACCGTGCCGCTCAAACCGCCTGTGGTGCCGGCCAGTGCCCATGTTTCCTGGCCGAGCATCGTCGCGAGCAAAATGATAGCAGTAAAGAACGGCCGCCGAATGGTACCCGTCATTGGCTTGCCTCCTAGCTTGAGGTTAAGGGATTTGATCCGCTGCCAATTCCGCGGCACCGAGCTGAGCACCCGCTGAGAAGCTGAGTATTGCCTGGCATTGAGAGTACCAGTTCCAGATACGGCCGGCCCCGGTTCGAGCGCTGCCCGTCAGCGTGACTCCCCAGCCTTGCAAAGGCGAGCCACGATTTCTATGCGCGAACGTTCGATACTCCCGGCGTCAATCCGAAAAAGTCTCGACCAATCCGCGTACATATCCGCCGCGTTTCCTGCCGTGCTGCGCGCCCGAAATCAGTGACAGGATAGCTACAAGCGGCCCGTTGAACGGAGGGGGTCGCGCTCGTGCCGGAGTCCCATAGCGGTCGATTGGATCGGTTTTGTAAACCGAAGACGAAAGTCCACGTGGGTTCGAATCCCACCTCCGGCTCCATCTGTTCCAGGAATCGTATGCAGCCCGTCAATCCCAAATGGCTCGAAAGCGGACTCGTGCTCGTGTGCGAGCGCTGTTTCAAGGAACGCATTCCCGAAGAAACTCCCGATGCGGCGGAACGTATCGGCGACTTCAACTTGCGAGACTGGCTCAAGTCCGAGCTCAAAGTAAACGGAGAGTGGGGGCCGATTCGCGTCATCTCGACGAGTTGCATGGACGTGTGCGCAAAAGGCAAAGTCACCGTATGCCTCGACCCCAAGAACGGCGATCCCGCGCGCGTCATCGTCGTCGATCCGGTCGAAGACCGACACGATCTTTACCGTGAAATCGTGAAATCCATGAGCCGCACGGGCCGATCCACGTAAAGCCGGGGGCTTGGCCAACCGAATACCCTTACAACCGAGTAGTCTTGGAACGCGGGTGAGTTCGGCTGCTTCCGCCCTTATGGGCAGGGGGTTCTTTTCATGGGCTTTCTCGCGCGCTTTGTCTGCCTCGTTGCCGCCGCGGCGATCTTCAACTCGTTCGCACTGGCCGCGCCGGCCGTTGCGGACACGACGATCCGAATCGGCGGTTCGACCAACGACACTCCGGCTCTGAAGCAGATCGCGGCGATCTATCACAGCGCGAACCCCGGGACGTCGTTCTCGGTCGCCGGGAGCAGTTCGGGCCAAGGGATCGCCGCGCTCAAAGCCGGCACGCTCGACATCGCTTGCTCCGACGTTGCGATCGACGATCCCGCATTCGACGATGCAACGATCGGAGTCGTCGGTTTCGTATTCGTCGTCGGCAAGGGTGCAGGCGTCAAAAATCTCACGCGTCAAGACGTGATCGGAATCTACTCCGGCAAGATCACCAATTGGAAACAGATCGGCGGCAACGACCTCTCGGTCGTGCCCTTCAGCCGGCCGATCGGCGCCGGGACCCGCTTCGTTTTCGAAATGACCGTCGCCAAGACGCTGATTCCGATGACGGTCGAGCCCGATGCCATCGCGGTCGTCAATGCGGTCGCGACGACGCCCGGCGGTATCGGCTACAGCTCGACCAACTACGTCGGTGACCATCAGGACTTGGTCGTCGACTACGAAGGCGTCGCTCCGACCGATCAAAATATCCTCGATCACATCTACAAGTTTTCAACCGACGAACATGCCTATACGTTCAAGGGCGCCGATCCGGCGGTCAAGGCGTTCCTGGCGTTTACCACGACGCAGCGCCAGATCCTAAAATCCTACGGCATCCTCGTTTCGGCCCTAACTCCGCTACGAGCGCACGCCGCGTTTTCGTCCGGAGAGCATCTCCATGTTCGGCGTCTATTAGCGGCGCTAACCGGCGACCAAGCAGGGCTTACGCGCTTCAACGTATCTAATCCAGTCAAACTGGGTGTAAATAAAGGAGCTTCATTATGAGATTGCAGGCTTTTTCCATTTTGGCCTCGCTTTCCACATTTCTACTTCTCGTCGGTCCGGCCGGCGCGGCGCAAACCATTACCGTACGCGGGACGACGAATCTCGCTCCGTTGGTGGCCGTGGCCGCGACCGAGTACCAAAGTTCGCATCCCGGCGTCGCAATCGACGTCAAGGGAAATAGCTCCGGCGCGGGCATCGCGGCGCTCAAGGACCACTCGGCCGACGTAGCGATGTCGGACGTCGCGGTCAGCGATCCCGACTTCGTCGATACCATCCTCGGCGTCGTCGGCTTCGCCTTCATGGTCAATCCCGACGTCGGCATTACGAATCTCACGCAGAAGGAAGCTATTGCGATCTATTCCGGCCAGGTGACGAACTGGAAGCAGATCGGCGGAAACGATCAGAAGATCGTTCTGATCGGCCGCGATATCGGTACCGGAACGCGCTTTGTCTTCGAAGACAAAGTCGCCAAGACGACGGTCCCGCTCACGATCGAACGGAACGCGGTTGCCGTCGTGAAGGCAACGGCCGCAACGCCCGGCGCGATCGGCTACTTGGCGAGCGGGTTCATCGGCGATGAGCAAAAGCTCGTGATCAGCTACGAAGGCATCGCGCCGACGCCTGAAAACATCCGCGACCACACCTACCCCTTCGCGACCGACGAGCACCTCTACGTGCTCAAGGGGGCCGCACCCGAGGTCTCGGCATTCGTGGCGTTCGTCAGAGCCGATACACCGGTACTCCGCAAGAACGGCGTCTTCCGACTCGAACCGTAGTAGTAGCGAAACGGCCGGTCCTCTCGACCGGCCGTTTTTTTACATCACTGGAATTCGAACTCGGCGAGGTTCTTCTCTATCTTCCGCTTGACGCGCTGGAGCGCGTTGTCGATCGATTTCACATGGCGGCCGAGATCGCGCGCCATCTCCTGATAGCTCTTTCCTTCGAGATACGATTCGAGTACCTGCGACTCGAGTTCGGATAGATTCTGGCGGATGCGCTGGCGAATGTCGTCGGAAACTTCCTGGGTGACCACGAGTTCCTCGGGATCGGACGTTTTCTGTGACGCCATGACGTCGAGCAGCGTACGCTCGCTGTCTTCGTCGTAGATCGGTTTGTTCAGCGAGATGTACTGATTGAGCGGAATGTGCTTTTGGCGCGTCGCCGTCTTGATCGCGGTGATGATCTGCCGCGTGATGCACAGCTCCGCGAATGCGCGAAAGCTCGAGAGCTTGTCCGCCTTGAAGTCGCGCACGGCTTTATAGAGGCCGATCATACCTTCTTGGATGATGTCCTCGCGGTCCGCACCGATCAGGAAGTAGCTCTTAGCCTTGATTCTGACGAAGTTCTTGTATTTGTTGAGCAGATATTCCATCGCCAGGTTGTCGCCCGATTTTGCGATGGCAACGAGTTCCTCGTCGGCCCTCTCGTTGTATTCCAAACCATCCGTCGCGGGATGGGTCATAGCCATAGTCGTTCTTGCCTTCGTTGGTCGATGCGCCGCAAAACGCGGGCCGGGGCCTCATCGGGCGCGGCACATCCACGTGATTATAGGAGGGGGTCCTGCCACAGTCAAGGCTTTATCTGGCAAAGCTAAAGCTTTGCCAGCTAAAGCCGCGTGGGTCGCTGCGCTCCCTCACGCTTGCGTTGCCTTAGCACCTCGTAAAGCAGCACGCCGGCCGCTACGGAGGCGTTGAGAGACTCCGTCCGTCCCCGCATCGGCACGCTGACCAGGTAATCGCACTCGCGGCGGACGAGCGGGGCAAGGCCTGAGCCCTCGGCGCCGATGACGAGCGCCAGGTCGCGATCGAAATCGGCCGCACTCATCGGCACCGAGCCCTCGCCAGCGGCGGCGCCGGCGACCCAGATTCCGGCCTTCTTGAGCGCTCGGATCGCCTCGCTGACATTGGCAACCCGCACGATCGGCAGATAGGCCGCGGCTCCGGCGGCGGCTTTGCGCACGGTCGCGTTGATACCGGCCGACCGCCGCTCGGGAAGAATCAGCGCGTCCGCGCCGGCGCACTCGGCGGTGCGCACGATCGCGCCGACGTTGTGTGGATCGGTCAGATGATCGAGGACGACGAAGAGCGCGTGCCCCGTTTTGCGCGATCCGATCACCTCGGAAAGCGCCGCATACGCGAAGGGCGGTGCGATCGCGATCACGCCTTGGTGCGTTTTGAAGGGCAACTGGGTGAAGAAGCCGCGATTCTCGAAACGGACGGCGACGTTGCGTTCCTTTGCCTGAGCGACGATCTTGCGCAGCAACGGGTCGCGCTTGCGATCCTCCGAGATATGAATCGCACGCAGCGGTTCGCCCGCGCTCAGCGCTTCTTCCACCACATGGATACCGTAGATGACGTCGTCGAAATCCAGGCGCGGCGCGCGCGGCTTTACGCGACGACGGTCCACGTCGTACCGTCCTTGGAGTCTTTGATCGCGATGCCGCAGCGTGCGAGCGCGTCGCGCAGACGATCCGACGCGGCCCAGTCTTTGTTCGCACGCGCGCGTGCGCGCGCTTCAATGACCGACGCAATCGCTTCTTCGGGGCTCGCGCCGTTGAACGCGAACTCGCCGGCGAGCTGCGCCCCCAACCGCTCGATGAAATCCGCCGGAACGGCGCTCTCGGGTTCGTGCAGCCAACGCTCCTTCGGTTCGATTCCAAGCAGCCAGAGCGCCCGTTCGAATTCTTCCCGCCCGCCCGCATGCGGCTGCCATGCGATCAGCGCCGCAATGGCGATCGACGTGTTCATGTCCTCGTCGAGCGCCGCTTCGATGCGTTCGATCAGCCCGCTCGATCTCGGCGCAGCATCCGGCAACGCGCGAAGCGCGCGAAACGCTTTCTTGAGCCGCGCAAGCGTCGAATACGCCGCCTCGAGCGATTCATCCGTAAAGTTCATCACCTTGCTGTAGCCGGTCGTCAGGAACGCCAGGCGGATCGCTTGCGGATCGTGACGATCGAGCAGATCGGCGAGCGGTTCGAAGTTGCCCAGCGATTTCGACATCTTGCGGCCGTCGAAATTGAGCAGGCCGCCATGCACCCAAACCTTCGCCATCGGCGGATGCGTCATCAGCGGCTCGCTCTGCGCGATCTCGTTCTCGTGGTGCGGAAAGATCAAGTCGGCGCCGCCGCCGTGGATATCGAAACCTACGCCCTCGGGATCGAGCAGCGTGCGCGACATCGCCGAGCACTCGATGTGCCAACCCGGCCGGCCCTCGCCATAGGGTTCGAAGGGCCATTTCGGTTCGCCCGGCTTCGCGAATTTCCAAAGCGCGAAGTCGAGCGGATCTTCCTTGAACTCCCCGACCTCGATGCGCGCGCCCGCCTCGAGTTCTTCGATGTTGCGATTGCTGAGCTTGCCGTAACGCGGAAAACTGCTGACCCGATAATAGATGCCGTCGGTGACGACGTACGCGTTGCCGCGTTCGATCAGCCCGCGAATCATCGCCTGAATCTGCGGAACGTAGGCCGTCGCGTACGGTTCCTCGTCCGGTTCCGCCACGTCGAGCTTGCGCATCGACGCCTTGAACTCACTGTAGTAGCCGCGCACGATCTCGCGCCAGTCTTCGCCGGTCTCCTTCGCACGGTTGATGCTGCGATCGTCGATATCCGTCACGTTTTGAACGTAGGTGACGCGAAAACCCTTGTGCTGCAAATACCGCCGCAACAGGTCGAAAAACAGAAACGAGCGCGCATGGCCCAAATGGGCTTGCGCCGAGGGGGTGAGGCCGCAGACGTACATGCGCACCGTCTCGCCGCGCAGCGGCGAGAACTCTTCGACCGAACGGGTACGCGTGTTGTAGAGCTTTAGATGACCCACGACCAGGTCTCTTCGCCGTCTTCGCGTTCGACCTGTGCCACACGGGCTTCGAGTTGTTCCAGCCGGCGTTGCAGTTGACTGATGGTGTCGGCATTCGGATCGGGCATTTCGACCTGCGGGCGGTCGGGCACGATGCGCACCGGTTTGCCGTCCTGCGCCACGACGTGTGCCGGAATTCCGACCACCGTCGCATTGGCGGGAACGTCGCGCACCACCACCGACCCGCTGCCAATGCGCGCATCATCCCCCACGACGATTGCACCGAGCACGACCGCGCTTGCACCCACGACGACCCCACGGCCCAGCGTCGGATGCCGTTTCGTGTGGGCGAGGCTCGTACCGCCGAGCGTGACGCCTTGGTAGATCGTGCATCCGTCGCCGACTTCGGCCGTCTCGCCGATCACCACGCCCATGCCGTGGTCGATGAAGACGCGCTGACCGATCGTCGCCGCCGGATGGATTTCGATCCCGGTCAGAAAGCGAGCCACGTGCGAGAGCCAGCGGGCCACGAGCAGCCAGCGCCAGCGCCAGAGCCGATGGGTGACGCGGTACGCGGTGAGCGCATGGAAGCCCGGATAGGAGAGCACCACGTCGAGCCACGTCCGCGCGGCGGGATCGCGCTCGAGCGGCGCGCGCAGATCGCTGAGTAAGGTGCGGATCGGACCGGTCATTCCAATTAGTCTAACCTGCCGGTCAATACGGCGGATTCAGCCATGTGCCGGAGGCTCGCCGGGCCGTTTGGATTCGATCGTCTCGAATGGCTTTCCATCGGGCCCGTACTTGATCGGCTCGAGGCCGCGCCCGTGCAGCAGCCGCGAATTCACCGCGCCGATGCGGATCAGCATGCGATCGTGACCCAGCAGCGGGAAAAGCAGCTCCAGCGGCGGGCCCTCTTTCTCGCCGGTGAGCGCCATGCGCACGGCCGCAAACGCATCCTCCGCGCGAAGCCCGAATTCTTCGGCGATCGCCGGAATATCGTGCGCGAGCGGCAAACCGCGCAACTCCGGCTGATGGTCGATGTACTGTCCGACCGAATCGAGAAAAAAGAGCACCGCGCGGGTGCGCAAGCGTTCGAGTTCGAGCGCCGGGATCACGCAAGCCTCGGCGCGCAGCGCGGCAATGTAGGGATAGGCGTCGTCGACTCTCTCGATTCGGCTGCCGTACGCCTCGATGAATGTATCGATCCAGCGCAGCGCAGCATCGGGCGCCGGGTCTTCCAAAAAACGCCAGCGCTGCATCGCGGTCAAAAGCTGCGCGCGTGTGAATTCTTCGTGTTCCATCAGCGTTCGATCGACGCTACCGCGTACGCAGCGATTCCGCTGCCGTCGCCGGTATAGCCCATGCCTTCGCTCGTCTTGGCTTTGACGCTCACGCATTCGAGCGGCAATCCCAGCCGCGTCGCGAGATGTTCGCGCATGGCCCCAATATAGGGTGCGAGTTTGGGACGCTCGACGACGATGGTCGCATCGAGGTTCACGATCCGATAACCGGCTTCGCGAACACGCGCAGCGCATGCTTCGAGCAAAACGATCGAGTCCGCGTCCTTCCATTGCGGGTCGCTATCCGGAAAATGTCCGCCGAGATCGCCCAGCGCCGCTGCGCCGAGCAGGGCGTCGGCGATGGCGTGCGCCAGCACGTCGGCATCGGAATGGCCAAGCGGACCGCGGTCGTGCGGCACGTCGATGCCGCCCAGCAGCAGCCGGCGCCCCGCGACAAGCCGATGCGCGTCGAACCCGTGCCCCACGCGGGTCATGATAACAAGGCCTGCGCGCGCGCGACGTCGCCGGGATGCGTCACCTTGAAGTTCTCGCCGCTGGCGGGTACCACGACAACCTCTACACCGATCGCTTCGAGCAACGCGACGTCGTCGGTAGCGTCAAACCCGCGCGCTATCGCGGCATCGTGCGCGCGCAGCAATTCGTCGCGCATGGCAAACTGCGGTGTCTGCGCGGCCCACAGCTCGTCGCGATCGAGCGTGCGCCGAACGAGCATCGTCGCGGGGTTGACCGCTTTGATGGTGTCGACGACCGGCGTTGCGAGCACGGCGGCGCGGCCCGGGCGCACCGCCTGCATACCTGCGCGCACGTCGCCGGCTCGGACGAGCGGACGCGCACCGTCGTGCACGAGCACCGCGTCGCCTGGAGCGAGCGCTTCCAATCCGCAGCGGACGCTCGCCTGTCGCGTCGCCCCGCCGATCACCACGCGCACGTCCCGGCCGTGGATGAAGCGTTGCGCAAGTTCACTCACCCGGTCGAGCCACTCGCGCTCGGTGACGATCGTGAGCGCAACGATCTCGTCCAATGCGGCAAAGGTCCCCAGCGACCAGGCCAGCATCGGACGGCCGGAAATCGGAACGAGTTGCTTCGGTCCGCCGAAACGCTTTCCGCGCCCGGCCGCAACGATGATCGCGCCCCATCTCATCGCGTCACCGTGCTTACCGTCTTCGGCCGCGCAAAGATCATGCGGCCCGCGACCGTTTGCAGCACGCTGGTAACGATCACATCGGCGCTCGAACCGATGAGGCGGCGGCCGTTCTCGATCACGATCATCGTACCGTCGTCGAGATAGGCAACGCCCTGCTGGGCTTCTTTCCCTTCACGGATGACGTGAACGTGCAACTCCTCCCCCGGCAGGACGACGGGCTTGACGGCGTTGGCGAGTTCATTGATGTTGAGAACCTCCACGCCTTCTACTTGCGCCACCCGGTTCAGATTGTAGTCGTTGGTCAGCAGACGGCCCTGCAGTTCTTGTGCCAAACGCACGAGTTTCGCGTCGACGTTGCCCATCGGAAGGTCGTCGTATTCTCGCTCGTTGATCTCGATCGCGCGCAGCTCTTGCAGCCGGGCCAGCGCCTCCAGGCCGCGGCGCCCGCGCGTGCGGCGCTGCGGATCCTCCGAGTCGGCGATCGCGTGCAGTTCGCGCAGCACGAAGCGCGGGACGATCAGCGTTCCTTCCAGGAAGCCGCTCTGTACGATCTCGACGATACGGCCGTCGACGATCACCGAGGTGTCGATGATCTTCGCGCTTACGCCGCGCAGGCCCAGCCCTTTGGGCACCGGGACCAGATGCGTCTTTGCGCCGACGCGCGCGCCGAGGTAGGCGAAGAAAATCGTTACGATGAGATACAGCACGATCGCGATATAGCTGCCCGCGCGCCCGGTGACCGAAATGAATTCGAAGAGAATGCTCTTGAGCAGCAGCGCGGCTCCGAGTCCGATCAACAGACCGACGGCCCCGCCGGCGAGTTCGGCCGGAGCGAGACGCTCGATCGCGCGTTCGACCAGGTTGAGTTCGCTCTCGAAGAACGATTGCGCGAGCGGGGCGAGAAGCACGCCGACGACCGCACCGACGACCGGTGAAAGAATGAGCAGCGTCCATTGCAGCGCCTCGCTCGCGAAGTGGAGAGAGAGCACGTTGATATAGACTTCGCGTCCCAGCAGGAAGCCGGTTACGAAGAACACGATCGCGAAGACCGTGCGCAACACGGTCGTGGAGAGGTTATTGCTGGTCACGTACTCACGTAAATGTCACAAACGCTCCGCAGACGTCGTTCGCGAGAAACCGGCCTCGCTTCGTCAATCGAATTCCATGGCCGCTGCGTTCCAGCAGCCCGTCGCCCTCGTAGCGGGCGATAACCGGCGCATAACGCTCCGCAACGTCGACGCCATAACGCTCTTTGAACTCCTCGAGTGCGACACCTTGAGCCGTACGAAGCGCCAGCATCAGCGCCTCGCCGACCGCCGGCAAACCCTCGAGGCGTTCGGACTGCCCGGGAATCGGACGGCCCGCCAGCGCCGAACTCATGTACTGCTCCAGGTCGCGGGTGTGGACACTGCGCTCGCCGCCGCGATACGAAGCGGCGCCAACTCCGAGCCCAAGATACTCCCCGTTGCGCCAATAGTTTTCATTGTGCGCGCAGCGGTGCGAGGGGCGCGCGAAATTACTGATCTCATACTGCTCGTAACCGGCAGCTTCGAGACGGGTGATGGCGATTTCGTACAGCTCCGCCTCAGCTTCGTCGTCGGCAAACGCGGCGGGCTCCGCTTCCCGCCAGCGCTCGTAGGGCGTGCCCGCTTCGACCGTGAGGCCATAGGTCGAAATGTGGTCGACGCCCAGCGCCAGCGCGGCGTCCAGAGAGCGTTCCCAGCTTTGCGCGCTCTGCCCGGGCACTCCAAAGATCAGATCGAGCGAAACCGAACGTGCGCCGGCCCGGCGCGCCTGCTCGACGGCATGCTCGATGTCGGCGCGCGTGTGACGGCGTCCCAGAACGGCGATCTCGCGGGGTTCGAACGATTGCACTCCAATCGAGATACGATCGATCCCGGCCGCCGTGTATTCATCCATCGCGCGCTCTCGAGCGAGCTCGGGATTGATTTCGATCGAAATCTCATGCCGCGCCGCGGCCGCAGGGAAGCGTTCGCGCAGGGTCGCGATCAGCGCCGCGATCGATGCGGGCGGGTACGTGTTCGGCGTGCCGCCGCCGATGAAGATCGTGGATGCGGGCTGCGCCGGCAGCGCCGCGATCTCTGCGTTCAGCGCATCGAGATAGCGCGCGGCGCGCGAGCGCGCAAACGGCCACTTCGCGAAGTCACAGTACGGACAGACGTACGGGCAAAACGGGAGATGGACGTAGATCCCCAGCGGCATCGGTTTGAAAGGGTCTGGCTAGGGCACGATGGCCGAGATGCCGACCGCGCCGGGTCCGACGTTGGCGGCGATGGTCAGCGAGGTTTCGTAGACGAAATCCTGCGCCGGCGGATGGCCGAGCTTGGCTTCGAGCATCCCGCGCAAGTTTTGCGCTCCCGATTCGGCTTGCACGTGTCCGAAGGCGACCCGGGCGTTGGGCGAATGCGCGACGGCGCGTACGACGGCCTCGACCATGATCTCGCACGCTTTATCAAAGGAGAAACTCTGACCGGCCGGGCCGACGGCGCCCTGATCGTTCATCTTGAGTATCAGACTGACGTTGAGCATTGAACCCAGCGCAACCAACGCCTTGGGAAGCCTGCCGCTGCGTCCGAGCATGGTCAGGTCCGGCACGCCGAAATAGATCGTGTGCCTGACCTCGCGGGGGTCGACGCGTTTGGCGATCTCGCTTGCCGGGGCGCCGCTCTTCGCGAGCTCGGCGGCGTACAGCGCCAGCAGCGTTTCCAATCCCGACGCCCCGAGCGAATCGACGACGTGGATACGCCCGCCGAAGGTCTTGGCCGCGTTGGTCGCGAGTTCGTAACTCTTCGAGATCCCCGATGAGACCGAAATCATGACGCCGTCGTTCCCGGCCGATACGACGCGCGCGAACGCTTCGCGAAACTGTTCCTCGGTGGCGGGCTCGGTCTTGGGAGCCTCGCCGTTCTGCAGTCGCTTGAAGAAGGTCGCTCGATCGATGTCGATCCCGTCGCGGAACCGTTCCTCGCCGAAGAGGATCCAGACGGGTACCAGCCCGATGCCCAATCGCGCCGCCTCGGGAATCGAGAGATCGCTTCCGCTATCGGTGATGATCGTAACGGCCATGCGCTGCTTCCTTTCTATACGTCCTGCGCCACGAAAACGCCAACTGCGCCTGGCCCGCCGTGCACCGCGATCACCGGCCCTGCCTCGAGAATATCCAGCATCCGCGGCTGCTCATCGCCCAACCGCGCGCGTAACTGCTCCTTCGCGCCGCGCGCCAAATCCGGCGCGTTGGTGTGCATCACCAAGAAGCGCGCTTTGGAAACGTCGCTGACCGCCGCGAGCGAGAGGTCGAGCATCGCAGCCTGTGCACGCGCAAAGGTCCGGACCTGCGCCTCGGGCACCACGTGCCCATCCTTGAGCCCGATGACCGGTACGATCTTCATCAGGGTTCCGAGCGCCGCCTGGGCGCGACCGATCCGGCCGGTACGCTGGAGATGTGAAAGATCGGAGAGGCATGCATAGAGCCGCTGGGTGGCGCGTTCGTGATCGAGCGCGGCAAGCACATCGCTCCAACTTCCGGCAGAGTTAACGATCTCAAGGGCCCGCTGCACCATCATGCCCAACCCGCCGGCCGCGCTTTGCGAATCATAGATCTCGATCTTGGCACCAGGAAACTCATTCGCCGCGGCGCGCGCCGCGTTGATCGTCCCCGAGAGATGCGAGGAGATCGTAATGCAGAGAATCTCACGCCCGGCCTCCACCAACGGTCGAAACGCGTCCTCGAACATCCTCGCGGTGGGCTGCGAGGTCGTCGGCAGCGTTTTCTCGTTCGCCAGCATCGCGTAGAATTGCGGGCGGCTCAAATCGAGATAATCGCGATAGCTGCGATCGCCGAAGACGACGAAGAGAGGAACGACCGTGATGCCGAGAGTAGCCGCGCGCTGCGGCTCGATATCCGAAGTGCTGTCGGTGACGAGGGCTATGCCCAATTAGGCGCTTTCCGCCGAAGAGGTTTCCCGCGTGAGATGCGGCGTCACCATCTCGCCGATGCAGCCGACCACGTCGTGTTCGACCTCGGCGATCGCGGTCGCAATCGCGCCTTTGACCCCGCGACGTGAAACGCGCCCGTGGGTCACGATGCAGTTGCCGCGCAGACCGAGGAACGGGCCGCCGCCATACGTCTCGTAGTCGAACTTTCGCCGCAAACCGCGCAGCGCGGGCGCGAGCAGCAGCGTGCCGAGCTTGGTGATGAGGCTTCCGCCCAGAAGCGTGTCTTTGATGACGGTCCCGAACGCCGAGACCATTCCTTCGCCGGTTTTGAGCACGACGTTGCCGACGAAACCATCGGCGACGACCACGTCGGCGGCATTATTGAAGATGTCGCGGCCCTCGATGTTGCCGATGAAGTGCACCGGTGCGCGATCGAGCAGCTCGGCTGCCTCGAGCACTTGCGCGTTGCCCTTGGTGCGCTCTTCTCCGATCGAAAGAATCGCGACCCGCGGCCGCTCGATGCCCAGCACGGCGGTCGCGTACGCCGAACCCATGATACCGAACTGTTCGAGCCAGGCCGGACGGCAATCGACGTTGGCGCCGCAGTCGAGCAGCACGAAGTCGCCGCGCAGTCCCGGCCATACGGTCGCGATCGCCGGACGCGCGACGCCCTCGATCTGCCGTAGTTTGACCAACGCGATTGCCAGAAACGCACCGGTGTTGCCGGCCGAGACGACCGCGTCTGCGTCACCGGCTTTCACCGCAGTGACGGCCATGCCGAGCGAAGTGCGGTCGGCGGCCCGCAAGGCGTGCGATGCGTGCTGATCCATCGGCACCGCTTCGGGCGAGTGCACGACCGCGATACGCTCGGCGCCTTTGCCGCGCAAGAGCACGCGAACGCGCGGCTCATCGCCATAGAGCGTGAGCGTGGCATTCGGATATTCGTTGGCCGCCAGAATCGCGCCGGCGACGATCTCTTCCGGCGCGTGATCGCCGCCCATGGCGTCGATCGCAATGCGTGGGCTACTCATCGAGTGAAATCCAGTACTCCGCGTTTTTCATTCCGCCGTAGTAATATTCCACGTCGGTCTTCGCGTAGACGTTTCCTAGCTCTTCGCTCAAGCGTTGCGCATCCTTCTCGCGCTGTGCGCCGCCGTAGTAGAGCGTCACCAGCCCTCCTTTGGACGCCCCCATTGCGTCCAACGCCGCCGAAGCCGCCGTTCCCAGACTCTCCCCCGTAAGCAGGACGTCTGCGGCGATGGCGGCCGGCCGGCCGCGTTCGACCCGCACGCCGCCGAACGTCGTGCTTTTCCCCGCATAGAACACCATCGCGCTGCGCACGCGCGCGGCGGCGTCCATGATCGCCGCATCGGTGGGAACGGCCTGCCCTCCCGAGCGCATCGCGAACAGGCCGGCGATGCCTCCGACGATGTCCGGGGTCGGGAGAACGTGGACGTGCTTGTCGGTCATGGCAGCGACTTCTTTCGCGGCGAGCACGACGTTCTTGTCGTTGGCGAAGAGGTACACCTCGCTGCCGAGCGTCTTGTTGACCGCCAGCAACAAATCACGCACGCTCGGATTGCGATTGCCGTTTACGACCACTTCGGCGCCCAATTCGCGAGCGATGCGCTCGAAACCGGGGCCGGGCACGACCGCAACGATCGAGCGCGCGGTCGCGGGCGCGTCGACCACCAGCAGTTGGTGCTGACGCTCCATGTCCTCGACCTTGACGCGCGTGAGACGGCCCGCTTTTGCGGCAATCTCCTGGACGCGATCGGGATTATCGGTATGCACGTGGACCTTGATCGTCGGGGGCGCGCCGATCACGATCAGCGATTCGCCGCGCGGCTCGAGCTGCGCGCGCAGATCGTGGAGCGTGCAGGTCGCATCCTCGAGCACGAACTCGGTACAGAACTTGTGTTCTCCCACCGCTTGCGCGGCGGTGAAAATGCGCCGGCCGATCTCTCGCCTGGGAAATGCGGTCGCGCGGGTCTTCGACTCGGGTAAGAAGCGCAAGATGCCTTCGATGAAATAGACGAAGCCGGCGCCTCCGGCGTCGACGACTCCGGCTTCTTTGAGCGGCGGCAACTGCTCGGGCGTACGATCGAGGGCCTCGTTTGCCGCGCGCACGATGCCGCCGCCAAGCCGATAGAAATCGCGCTCGTGCAAGGCGAGCCGGTACGCCGCTTCGGCACTCGCCTCAGCCACCGAGAGAATCGTGCCTTCGACCGGCCGGAGCAACGCGGCGCGCGCCGCTGCCGCCGCTTCCCGCATTCCGGTTGCGAGCATGAACGTATCGATCTCACGACGATGACGCACGTGGTGCGCAAAGCCGCGTAACATTTGCGAGACGATCACGCCCGAGTTGCCGCGTGCGCCCATCAGCGATCCGTTGGCGGCGGCAGCGGCGACCTCGGAGAGGGGCGTGCCGCGGGGCAGCCGGCCGGCTTCCAGCATCGCGGCCCGCGCGGTCAGGTACATGTTCGTCCCGGTATCGCCGTCGGGTACGGGGAAGACGTTGAGGTCGTTGAGGACGCTCCGGTACGTGCGCAAAAAGTAGGTCCCCGCCGTTAGGAACTTGGCGAACCCACGGCCATCGAGGCTGGTGACGTCCACGGAGGAGCGGTCTGCGAGCCCCCGCGGCCCGAATCCTTGTCAGCGCCCGCGACCCGTGATATCATCCGTGAGTTCGTCCGGCGGTCCCTCGCGACGCCAAGCCAGGACGGCGGTCCCTGGCGAAGCGAGGGATGGCGATATTTGTCGAATTCTACCCGCTCACGAGGACACGACCCGATGGCGAAGCGCTGCGAAGTATGTGGTAAGGGCCCGATGGCCGGCAACAACGTCAGCCACGCAATGAACAAGACCAAGCGCCGCTGGCTGCCCAACCTGCAGTCGGTCAAAGTCGACGTGCGCGGCACGCATCGCACCGCCAAGGTGTGCACGCAGTGCCTGCGCTCGAAACGCGTCGCTCGCGCCATCTGAACGATCGCGCCGCGCCGGCAAGGACTCAGCGGGACCGCACAGACGCGGTCCCTTTTTCATTTCCCGGAATAGTTTGGCGTCGGTAGAAACGCTGAGCCGCACGATGCGGCTGAAGGTTCGGAGCACAGGATGTGCGACCGGCAAAGCCGGCCGAACCGTCCGTGGATGCGGCGTTTCGAGCGTCTTCCCGAGCGAGGGGTATAGAGCGACGCCGAACTATTCGGCTGCCGCTCGATCCAATGCAGCGAGATCGTTGATGAGTTTGGTGATTTCTTCGGGTTCGAGCGTGACGAGGAATTCGAGGCGGACATGCGCGGCTTCGATGCTCTTGAGGCCCACCGCGCAGAGGACCGGGCCGCGCCGCGTCGGCGCAAACGAGAGGTCGAAGAGTCCGCCCGAGATCGAGACGCCGCCGGGCGGCCCGTTGCCCGAGTTGATCTGTTCGAGGTAGGTGCGCAGCGAACGCAGCTCGTCGACGCGGATCGAGACGGGGAAGGTCGCGTCGACCGGCGGCGCTGCGACGTGCACGAAGCAGTCGAGCAGGTCCATTCCTTCGGGCTCGGCAACCTCGGGGTGCACGTAGCCGGCGATCTGAATTTCGACGTACGGCCCGTTCTCGCCGATGCGAACGGTAGACGAGATCATCGAGAAGGGATTCTACCCGTAGATGATCTTGTGCTTGGGCGGCGCGAATTTGAGCCGCGGGCCATCGTTGGCGGTCGGCTTGAGTGCTTCGATATCGACATTCGATCGTTCGCAGAATCGCATCGTGCGATCGTCATCGACCTGATAGCCCATCGGATTCCACTTCGCCAGCGCCGCAATCGGATCGACGCTTGCACCTGCGTAGTTCGTCGTGTTTGCGACGGCGCGCGAGGCGAGCGCGGTCGCGAGCAGGGCCGAGGCGAACGGCGAACCGCCCAAGCCCATGAAGGCCGCGACCGCGGCGGCGAACACATCGCCCGCGCCGTAAGCGGGGAACTTCGGGAAGAACGGCCCATGGATGCAATAATATGAATACCCGTTGGTGAACAAACTCGTGGTCCGGTGCTTTTCCGGGTCGCGCGCGAACGAGGTGATGATCACCGCCGAGGGGCCGAGATCGAAAACACCGTTGAGGTAGGCGTGCGCGCTGAGCGTACGATCGCCGGTTCCGAGCAAAACCTCGGCCTCGAAACGATTCGGCGTTACGATCTGCGCCAGTGGCAAGAGCTGCTCGCGAATCGCGCGCGCCGTTTCCTCCGAGATGAACAAGCCCTTCTTGTAGTCGCCGATCACCGGGTCCAGGAGAACGACGCCCTTGTAGTCATGCAGCATCGACGCGACGACCTCGACGTGCATGGGTCTGGGCAAGAAGCCGATCAGCAGCACGGCGGGGCGCGCGCGAATCACGAAATCGACGTCGCGGCGGAATTGCGTGGCATCCGCGATCGAGGTGGTTCTTCCGCTCACGCCGCCGTGCGCGTTGGCGAATTGTGATTGCGCGTGAACGAGCCGTGCGCCGAGCGCATTCGCGATGGCAAATGCGGCTTGGTTGCCGAGGAAGCCCATCCCGACGCTGTTCTGAATGCTGCCGATGAGCGGAAACGATTGAACGTCGTCGTCGAACACAGTTCGTGTCAATCCTGTTGCGAAAAGTGATCCCACCCGGTGCGCGCGACCGGATCTTCCCGCCCCTGGTTCACCATGACGATACGCTCGTCCGCTTCGACGGTGCCGAGGCGCTCGAGCGTCCGGCCGAAGCGGGCCCGGAACTGCTGCGCGAGCCGCTCGAAGGAACGGCGCTCCACCGCCACGAGCAACTCGAAATCCTCACCGCCTGCGAGTGCATACGCATCCGGATCGATGCCCTGCGCGGTTGCGGCGGCGCGCGCCTCGGCGGCAACCGGGACCCGCTCGAGCCTCGCGCCGGCGCCGCTTGCCCGCGCCAATCTCGCGAGATCGGTCGAGAGCCCGTCGGAACAGTCCATCATTGCGTGGACCGCTCGGCGCGCCGCGAACCAGCGCCCCTCTTCGACGCGCGGCCGCGGGGTGCGGTGCGCCTGCAAGGCGGTACGCGCGAGCGCGTCGTCCAGCCGCGCGCGTCCTTGCGCAACGTCGAGCCCGGCGCGGCTCGCGCCGAGCGCACCCGTCACCGCGAGTACGTTGCCCGGGCGTGCTCCGTCCCGCGTTTTGAGGTTGCTCGGGCGCACCTCGCCGACGACCGTGATCGCGATCGTCAATACCGGGGCGCGCACGAGATCGCCGCCGACGATCGCAAGCCCGAACGTATGCGCGCAGCCCGTCATGCCCGCATAGGCCGAAAGGACTGCCTCCGGGGTCCAGTCCGCCGGTACGCCGAGCGCAACCGTGCCAAGCCGAGGCCGCGCGCCCATTGCCGCGAGATCGCTCAGGTTGGCGGCCATGGCACGCCATCCGATTTGCTCCGGCGTCATCCAATCGCGCGAGAAATGCACGCCTTCGACGAGTGCGTCGCTCGAGATCACGCTGCGATGCGAACGTGAGGGCTGCCAAACCGCGGCGTCGTCCCCGATGCCGATCAACACGCGCGGCGTGCCGTTCTGCAATGCCGCTATCGCCTGTATCAGCTCATCTTCATTCATTCGGTGGCGAGCCGGCGCATCACGCGCACGGTCGCTGCCGGGTCGGTGGTGCCGAAGATGCTCGATCCCATCACGATGGCGCGAGCTCCGGCTTCTACCGCGCCGCGGATGTTCTCGGTGCCGATGCCGCCGTCTACTTCGAGGATACACGACGGGTTGCGCGTATCGATCAGCGCGCGCGCTTGACGCAGCTTCTCATAGGAACGCGGGATGAAGGTTTGGCCGCCGAAACCCGGATTGACGCTCATGATCAGAACCAGATCGCAATCGTCGATGACGTCTTGCAGCATCGCGACCGGCGTCTGCGGGCACAATGCGATCCCCGCCTTGGCCCCGAGCGAACGGATGTGGGTGAGCAATCGCTGCGCGTGGGGTGTCGCCTCGTAATGAAAGGTGATGTGGTCCGCCCCGGCCCGGCGAAAGTCGTCGACGTACCGTTCGGGTTCGACGATCATGAGGTGCGCGTCGAACGTCAACTGCGAGAGCTTGCGCAGATCGCCGATGATTTTCGGACCCCAGGTGAGGTTCGGCACGAAGCGTCCGTCCATGACGTCGAGATGCAAATAGTCGGCGCCGCCGGCTTCGACCGAAGCGATCTGATCGGCAATGCGCGCAAAATCGGCCGAGAGCAGTGACGGCGCGATAACGACGTTGCGCACTAGTTTCCTCCAGGCGACGGGGAGGGAGAGGTTTTCTCATCATAGATGCGCGCGGGCTCGGTTCCAAGGCGCGTTTCGCCGACGAGCGCGTTGTTCACGTAAAGATCGACGAGCGACGTTCCGACCGCGGTCACGGTGAAGTCGAGCTTTTGGCCTGGCTGGGCGAAGGCGCTGTAGGCATCGTACTGTCCGGTCGCATCCCGCACGCGCAGCACGACCGCAACCGATTGTCCCGGTTGCTGGACGGAGGAAAGAGGAATCGAAGCCAGCACCCGCACCTGGCGGATGATGTAGCCCGACTCATTCGGCCCCGCGCTGACCTGGAGCGAAACCGGTTGATAGGGCGAGATCTTGGTATTGGGCGGAATCGATTGGCGCGCGACCACGCCGTGTGCCGGTCCTTTCTTGCCCAGCGGGGTCCAGACGATCTGCCCAAAGTTGATACCGCTCTTAGCGGCGAGCGCGCGCGCGTCGTCGATCTTCATGCCGATGAACGACGGTACGCGCACGATCGACACGCCGCTGCCCTTGCTGACCACCAGATCGACGCTGTCGCCTTCGACCACGTTCGCGAGCGGAAGCGGATTCTGCGAGATCACGTGGTCGGCCGGCACGACCTCGCTTTTTACGTAGGTAACGTGCCCGACCTGGAGCTTGGTGCGGACGAGATCGTAACTCACCTCGCGCATGGATTGATAGCGCAAGTCGGGCATCAGGCGCGAGATGATGCCGTCGCTGACCACGAAATCCACCTGCCGTCCGGCACGCACGGTCGTTCCCGCCTCGGGACGTTGGCTCATCACGACGCCCTGGGGATAGCGGTCGCTCGTCCCGTGGTCGACCACTTGCGCCGAAAGGTTCATCTGCAGCGCGGCCGCGGTTGCATCGGCCGCCGACTGCCCCACGAACGAGGGGATGGTTATCGTGTCGGCCGGAGGAAGCAGAAATTCGTAGATTTGATGTCCGAACCAGACCAGCACGCCGACGAATGCGGCAAACACGATCGGAAAAACCCAATCGTGCGGGATGTACGCTTTGACCAGTTCTTTCCACTCGCGCGTTCTGTTCAGGTGAGCGCCTCCAGCGCCGCTTCGCTCACTTCGAGATTGCTGAAGGCGTGTTGCACGTCCTCATGTTCGTCGAGCACGTCGAGAAACGCGAGAGCGGCGGCGAGCGCGTCCCCCTCGGGCGCGACGGTCTGCTTGGCACGCACGCCGCGATAAACGTCGAGCAGCTTGAGACCTGCACGCTGCAACGCCTCCCGCGCGGCGGCCAGCTGCGTCGGCTCGGTGTAGATGTACGCACGCTGCGCGCTGTACTCGACGTCGATGACGCCGTCCACCAGCGCCGCTTCGGTGAGCGCGTCCTCGGAGCGCCCTTGCGGATCGACCTCGATCGTCCCGACCGTTTCGAACATCCAGCCGACCGAACCGGTCTCACCGAGCGAGCCCGCGTGCTTGCTGAAAAGGAAGCGCAACTCACCCGCCGTCCGATTGCGATTATCGGTTGCGGCGTCGACCACGACGGCGACGCCGTGCGGACCGTAGCCCTCGTAGCGGATCTCCTCGATCTCCTTCTCGCCCGCCCCGCTCGCCCGTGCGATCGCACGTTTGACGTTCTCGGAGGGCATATTGTGCTCGCGCGCCTTTTCGACCGCGAGCTTTAAACGGTGATTCGATTCGGGATCGGCGGAACCCGACTTCGCCGCGAGCGTGATCTCGCGGCTGAGCCGCGTGAAGAGCGCGCCGCGTTGCGCGTCGGTTTTGCCTTTATCCAGCTTGATGTTCTGCCACTTACGACCCATAGGATTTCCTCTGCTCCAACCCAGGTTATCGGAACCTCCGCGCGACGCCTCTCGTCACCCGTACGGACCGACGATCCACCAGGGGAACCACATCCGCAGATGCCACGCGTTCCACGTCAGGGGGACGGCCGCGAGAATCGGATAGAAGAAAACAAAGGCTGCGGCAATCACCGCGACCGTCGCCGCTATCGCCCCGATGCCCCAGAAGCGGGTGAAATCTCGGCGGTCCTTGACACGCAGCCAAATCTGCTGCAGGACGATCGCGTTGCACAAGCAGATCAGCGGGATGTCCACGTAAAAGTGATAGGCGAAGGTAATGCGCGGGGACTTCATCCACGGCAGCCACTGTAGCAGATACGTGAGCACGATCAGCGCATAGCCTTTGTTCTTTCGCAGCCATGCCAGCACGCCGACCACCGGTACGCAGATCAATCCGATCCACATATTGATCGGATTGGGCATCGACGTGATCTCCTCGACGCCGAAACCGTTCGGATCGTTTTTGTTCTGCCGGTTGTCCTGATAGTAGTAGGCGATGGGAATCGCATCGATCGGCCACTCCCACCAGAACGACGAATAGGGGTGCTTCGCCTTGAGCGTGTCGTGATACATGAACATCGTATACTGCCGGTACACGACGTCGTTGAAGTTGTGGATCTCGTTCGGATCGGGTGACTGCCGGACCAGATCGGGAACCCACGCGAGCAGATAGACGGTCGCACTGATGAAGAGAATCGTCGCCAGCGCGCCGTCCAGCCGGAAACCGCGCGGATTGCCCCAAAGCGCCGGACGTCCGTTCGTGAAGTAACGCTGAAGCCAGACGCAGATCAAGACGACGAAGCTCACGCCGAAGCCCATCACGCCATACCACTTCGAGCTCACCAGGAGTCCGAGCGCAATCGTGAACGTGATCAGCCACAGCTTCGCCGCCGAACCCTGCTCGCGCGCCTCGCCGGTGCGAATCTCGTTGTTCGCATAGGTGGCGGCGGCTTCGGGCGTTTCGTACACGACGCTGGGATCGGTGCGATAGGTAATCGTGTAGTCGTCGCCCGGGTAGACGAGGGCGCCGCCTCGATTTTGCGAGACCGCTCCGGCAACGATCTTCGCCTTCCCGCCGGTGGCTTCGATGCGTCCGCCGTCGGGCGCAACGAGCGCGCGCTTCGGTCCGTCGACCAAGGCATAGGATCCCTCGGGGAACGTATATTCGGTCGCTCCGTCCGCGAACCAGCCGCGGAACATCGCGTAGCGCAACAGTAGGTACACCCCTACCGCAACGTAGAGCCCGACGATGATGCTCGAGGCCACATCGAGATGGCCATGCCACCGCAGCGCGTTCCAGATCGCGTCCCATACACCGACGACGACGGCTCCGGCAATGAGTGCGACCACGCCTGCAACCGCAAACGCCCACGGTGGAACGAGCAGATGCGCCCGCGCCTCGACCTGCGATGCGATCCAGAAACGGTAGAACGCGTAGACGGCGCCAAGCGAAAAGACCACGACGAAGCCTTCGGGAGTGCCGATGCGCGACTGCACGAAATGCATGCCGTCGCAGATCAGGAGGAACGCCGCAATCGCCGAGAAGACGGTCGAGCCCGTGACGCGCTTGGCGAACGCGTACAGCAGCATGACGACGAACGCGCCGAAGAGGACGTCGAGGAACCTCCACCCGTAGGAGTTGTCCCCGTGCGCGAGGCCGCCGAAGAGCATCACCGAGAGCGTCACCAGCAGCTTGGTCAGCGGCGGATGGGTGTTCTCGTAGATGCGCATGTTGCGCAGATACTCTTCCGCTGCGCGCGCGAAATAGATCTCATCGAAGATCTTCGTCGGCGGGTACCAATACCGGACGATGGAGAGCACGAAGCTGACCACACCGAGCGCGCTCATCGTCACGTAATCGACGAGCGTCATCACGCTCAACCCTTCGCGCGGATCGTAGTACGCCTTCGCACGCTTGGGGGTTTCCTCTTCGGCCGCGCCGGCCGGTTTGGGGACGCGTTCGGCCTCGGGCGCCGACCCCAAGAAGATGTATCCCAGGACGAAGAACGTCCCGACCGCGACGAGAGCATAGAACGAGGTGAGGGGCCCCCAGAGATTCTGCGCGTTGACGCCCGCCGCTCCGTTCGTCACGACGTTGATGTACTGCAGCGAGTAGATGCAGTTTGCGAAGAGCACGACGGAGAGAACCAGCGTCGCCCAGAGATAACGGCGCGCGATCGGGATGCAGGCCGTGCAAAACATCACCGCGTCGAAGCTGTAGCGCTCGTGCATGCGGGTGGCGAGAATGAAAAATGCGAGCAAGCCGATCGCGCACGATTCCAGCAGCGCGGCCGGGGTTTTCTCCTGGAGGTAGCGCCAGACTACGAGCGCCAACGCGGCCAGCACCAGCACGATGCCCCATACGTACTGCGGAAACTGCACGCCCCACCATCCGATCGGCGTGGAGTCCTTCTGCCACAACGTTCCCTTGATCGCCCAGAGATTGAACGCGTTGACGCTGTTGTAATCGTAGACGCTCGAACCGAACTTGTAGCGCTCGTAGAGCCACGAGAGCGCCGCGATCGGATTGGCCGTCGGGTGGAACGGGATCACCAGTGCGGCCGCAAAGACGAAGGCGGCCAGAATTCCGATCGCGGTCGCCGCCACCCGCTCGCGCGCGCGCTCGCGGTCGGTAAAGGCGAACGCGATGAACAAGGCGATCAACACCGCGGCTTGCGGTTTGACCAGGAGCGAATAGGCCAGCGCGATCCATGCGGCGGGAATGAGCCACGAGATCTTTCCAACCGGTTCGTCGCCGCTGCGCAAGAGGAGGTACACCGCCAGGAGCGCACACCCGCCGGCGACCGAATCCACTTGGCCCCAATCGGCCGAGATCAGAATCGTCGCGGGGTTGAGCAGGTAGATCGCCGCGGCGGTCAGTGCGAGCGCCGGGGGCGCGAAGCGGCGGCCGATGACGTAAATCAATGCACCGACGCCGAGATCGGCCAGGATCGCCGGCAGTTTCACGACGACGCGCAAGATCGCCAGATTCGGATCGTGCGCGCGGAAGAGCGCCCACACGTGCCCGAAGACGGCAAGGATATAAAAGTAGCCGGGCGGATAATCGGCAAAGCCGGTCTTGGCGTAAAAACTCGAGAGACCGTGATCGACGAGCGAGATCGTCCATGCCTCGAACGTGCCGACGTCGACCTTGAAGCCGGTGGCATTGACGAAAATCATCCGTACCGCGAATCCGGCGAGCAGCAGGATCGGCAACGCGTACGGGAGCGTGCGCTCCCAGACGGACGTTCGTACGTTCGTCCTGGCGTTCACGATAAGATTGGCCTCCGGTCAGCCGACAGGTTCGGCGAGTGTTTCGAGCAGATAATCGCGCAGCAGACGATTAGGACAACGTTCCACGACCGCCATAGGTTCTTCAACGGCACGCGTTGCCGCCTCTCGGGCCCCGACGCTCTCGAGTGCGGCCGCGACGCGTTCGGCCTCCGCCGAGTCGAGCGGCCGCTGCAAACGATAGGCATCGGCGATGACCGCTCGCGCCGGCGACGGCGGTCCCGCCAAAGCCCACGCGATCGGGAAGGTCCACTTCCGGCGGAGCAGATCGCCGGCCACGGCCTTGCCGGTGCGGTCGGCGGAAGCCCAGATGCCGAGCGCATCGTCGCGAATCTGGAACGCGATCCCGTATGCATGCCCGAGTTCGGCGTAGGCGTCGGCAGCGTCCGGAACCCCGGCCGCGCATGCGCCGAGCGCGCACGCGGCTTCGAATAGCGCGGCCGTCTTGCCGCCGATCATTTCGTAGTACGCCGAGAGTTCGACGTGTCCGGCCCGTTCGAATTGCAGATCGAGCGACTGCCCGTTGCACATCGTCCGGTGCGCGCGGTGCAAGCGCTCAACCATCTCGAGCGTGCGGGCGGCACCGAGAAATGAACGCACGCGAACGAGCGCGAGAACGCTCAGCGCACACATCGCGTCACCGGCGTTGATCGCCTGGGCGATGCCGTAGACGCTCCAGAGCGTGCGGCGACCGCGGCGAAATTCGTCGCGGTCTTCGATGTCGTCATGAGCCAGCGAGTAGTTGTGCAGAATCTCGACCGCCGCGGCAGCGTCGAGCGCGCGCTCGAGCGTGCCGCCTTCGGTTTCGCAGACGCTCATCAGCATTTTCGGCCGAAGGCGCTTACCGCGCCGGGCCGGACCGTGGGGAGGATAACCGAAGTGGTACGCGAGCATGTCCGCCACCGCGGGCGATCCGGCGTAATCGCGAATCCGCTGCGCCAGATGTTCTTCGAAGACCTCAGACGGGTTGACGAGCCAATTCCTCCATGCGCGCATGCACCTGATCGACGAGCCATCCCGGCGTCGAGGCGCCGGACATCAGCCCCGCGACCTTTACACCGTCGAACCACTCGGGCTGCAGCTCGTCGGGTCCTTCGATGTGGTACGAATGCGCGCCGTGCAGCTCGGAGAGCTCGGCAAGATGCTTGGTGTTGGCCGAGGTCTTTCCGCCCACGACCACCATCACTTGCACCTCCTCCGCCAGACGCAGCGCTTCGCTCTGACGGTTGTTGGTGTCGGTGCAGATCGTATTGACGGCGCGCACTTCGTAATATTTTTCGCTGAGCGCCTTGACGATGTCGGTGAAGCGTTCGCGTGAATAGGTCGACTGCACCACCACACCCATCTTGCTTCCGCGCGGAAGTGCGGCCACGTCTTCCACCGTTTCGATGCACCATGCGCCGGGAACGTGGCTGAGCGTCCCCTTCACTTCCGGATGCTTCGGATCGCCGACGACGATGATCTTATAGCCGTCGGCCCGCAAGCGCTCGGCCTGGACGTGGATCTTGGTGACCATCGGACAGGTTGCGTCGATGATCTCCAGACCCTTGGTCTTGGCTTTCTCGAACACCTCGACCGGCAGGCCGTGCGCGCGAACGAAAAGCGCGCCGCTTTCCACCTCGTCGACGCTGGCCGCATTGCGCAGCCCGTTCGATTCGAGCTCGGCGACGGTCTGCGGATTGTGCACGACGTGGCCCAGCGTCGTGACGTCGCTGCGCCCCGCGATCGCCTCTTCGGCCTTCTTCACCGTGATGGCGACACCGAAGCAGAACCCTTGAACCTTAGCCTTCCGAATCTCCATCGATACTTTCCCGTACGGCCGCGATCGCGGCCATGACGTCGTCGGTGAACTTCGCCAGCTCCTCGCGTGTTGCTTTCCGGTCGGCCGGCAGAAGGAGCGGTTTGCCGAATGCGACTTTGATCTGAGCCAATTTCGCGGTATGGGCGCTTCCCACGATACATGCCGGCACGACCGGGGCCTGCGCCAGCGAGGCCAGCAGCGCGACACCGGGTCGAGGCTCCTTGTCTCCATGCACGTTGCGTCCGCCTTCCGGAAAGATACCCACGCACCCGCCCGCGCGCAGCACGTCGACGGAGCGCTTGATCGCTGCCCGCGCGCTGCCTTGACGATCGACCGGATACGCACCGACCTGCGCGATCAGGGCCCCAAAGAGCGGGATCGCGAAGAGCTCCTTCTTCGCCATATAGCGGATCCGGCGGGGGCAATACGCGCCCAGCAGCGGCGGATCGAAGTTCGAGACGTGGTTGCAGGCGACGATCAGCGGACCCGCGAGCGGCACGTTTTCGGTTCCGTAGGAGCGCACGCGCCAGAGCACGGCCGAAATCACGCGGATCAGCGCCTTGGCGATGTCGTAGACGATCACCGCGAGCGCTCCACGATGCCCGCGATCAGCTCGAGGACCTCGTCGATGCCGAGCGCGCTCGAATCGATCACGTGCGCGTCGGGGGCCGGAACGAGCGGCGAAACGGCACGCTCGCGGTCGAGGCGATCGCGCTCGTCGATCTCCTGCGCCAGTTGATGTTCGCTGATGTCGACGCCGGCGGCGAGCAGCTGCGCCCGGCGGCGCTCGACGCGCGCGTGAACCGACGCGGTGAGGAAAATCTTGACGGGCGCGAGCGGAAGCACGACCGTCCCGATGTCGCGTCCGGCCATCACAACCGGCCCCTCCTGCGCAATCTCACGCTGACTACGAACCATCGCTTCGCGCACCCTTGCGTGCGCAGCGACGGTCGAAACGATTGCCGTGACTTGGTTCGATTGCAGCGTTGCCTCGTCGAGTTCGGTCCGCCCGGCGATGATGTGAAATCCGAGCGGTGCGGCGCCATCCAAGCGGACTTCGACGTGCGCGCCCTCCCACAATCGCACGAGCGCGCTCTCGTTGTCGGCGTCGATGCCGCTGCGCAGTGCGAGATACGCGAGCGTGCGATACATCGCCCCGGTATCGAGATAGAGAATGCCCAGACGTTCCGCGAGCCGGTGCGCGACCGTCGTCTTTCCTGATGCAGCAGGACCGTCGATCGCAATTTGAAGGTGCGGTGGCGCGCTCATCGTCGAGCCGCCGTTCGCCGAGGAGTTCGGTTCCACCCGGCGGTACAACACACGGACATGGCCAAAACGCGGTCGGTCTTCTTCTGTAATGCGTGCGGTTTCGAATCGACGCGATGGCTGGGCCGCTGTCCGCAGTGCGAGGCCTGGAACTCCTTCGACGAGCGTCCGTTCGCGGTTCCGGCTCGCTCCGCCGGCGCGAGCGCCGCGCGAACCGCCGCGCTTGCACCGGTCGAACTCGGCGCGATCGACAGCACGAAAGTCGCCCGCATCCGCAGCGGAATGAGCGA
This sequence comes from Candidatus Baltobacteraceae bacterium, assembly GCA_035502855.1. Lineage (NCBI taxonomy): Bacteria > Bacillati > Vulcanimicrobiota > Vulcanimicrobiia > Vulcanimicrobiales > Vulcanimicrobiaceae > Vulcanimicrobiaceae bacterium. Next base: position 9,418 of record DATJTX010000029.1, on the reverse strand, counting down.
ATTCGACGCGGTCCTGGGCGGCGGCATCGTTCCGGGCAGCGTGACGCTGATCGGAGGACCGCCGGGCGCCGGCAAATCGACGCTCTTGCTGCAAATCGCGGCGCGCCTGTGCGCAAGCGGACGCGTGGTATACGTGTGCGGCGAGGAATCCTCGGCGCAGGTGAAACTCCGCGCGCAGCGGCTGGGCATCGACGCACCGCTGCTCGTGCATGCCGAGACCAATCTGCGAGCGGTGCTCGATGCGCTCGCGCGCACGGACCCGATCGCCGCGATCGTCGACTCGATTCAAACCGTGTGGCTCCCGGATGCGCAATCCTATGCCGGCAGCATCACGCAGATTCGCGATTGCACGCAGGCTTTGATGGAATTCGCCAAACGCAGCGGTTGCGCTACGTTCATCGTCGGACACGTCACCAAGGACGGCGCAATTGCCGGCCCGCGGCTCCTGGAGCATCTCGTCGACACCGTGCTCTATTTCGAAGGTGAGACCAGCGGCGAGCATCGCATTCTGCGCGCGTACAAAAACCGCTTCGGCTCGATCGACGAGATCTGCGTCTTCTCCATGCACGACCGCGGGCTCGATCAAGTGCTCAACCCTTCGGAACTCTTTCTCGCGGGGCGCGAAGATCGCCCCAGCGGCTCGTGCGTCGTGGCTTCTATCGTGGGCTCGCGACCGGTGCTGATCGAAGTGCAGGCCCTCGTCGGCGAGAGCAGCTACGGCACGCCCCGGCGTCTGGCGAACAACCTCGATCAGGCGCGCCTTGCGATGATCCTGGCGGTCCTCGAGCGCCGCGTCGGCATGCACCTGGGCACACACGACGTGTACGCATCGGTGGCGGGCGGCTTGCGCGTGAGCGAACCCGCAGCGGATCTCGGTATCGCGCTCGCGATCGCGTCATCGTTTCGCGACCGTCCTCTCCCTCCGCACGCGGTCGCCTTCGGCGAACTTGGACTCTCGGGTGAGCTGCGCAGCGTGAACGCAAGCGCGCGGCGCGAAGCCGAAGCGCGCAAGCTCGGCTATCGGACGATCTTCTCGCCCGAAGCGCATCGCGACGTCGCTTCGGCGATCGCCGCCGCGCTTTCCTGATTCGTCGTGGCACTCTTCGAGATCGTTCCGAATCTTTCTGAGGGGCGATCGGCCGAAACGATCGACGCCGCGGTAGCGGCCGTGCATTCCGCCGGCGCGCACGTGCTGCACCGCACCAGCGATCCGGTGCATCATCGCAGCGTGCTCACGATCGCGGGAGGAGCGGCAAGCGTGCTCGACGCCGCGGTCGCGTTGGCCGGCGTGGCGGCGCAGCATATCGACCTGCGCGAGCATCGCGGCGTGCATCCGCGCATCGGTGCGCTCGACGTACTGCCGTTCGTGCCGCTCGACGGTGCGACGCTCGACGATGCCGTAAAGCTGGCGCACGAAGCGGCCGCGCGCATCTGGCAGACGCATCGTATTCCTTCGTTTTTCTACGGTGCCGCCGCCCGATCGCAAGACCGGCGGCTGCTCGCCGACGTGCGCGCCGGAGAATTCGAAGGGCTGGAGGCGCGCTTCGTGCGCATGCCGCCCGACGTCGGCGAGATCGCCAAACACGAGCGCGCCGGCGCGATCGCGGTCGGAGCGCGTCCACTCTTGATCGCCTTCAACGTCGAGCTGGCGACCGGCGATCTCGCCGTCGCCAAAGCCATCGCCCGTGCGCTACGCGAACGTTCGGGCGGGCTGCGCACGCTGCGCGCACTGGGTTTGCGCTTGAGTGAGGGGGTCGTGCAAGTATCGCTCAACGTCACAGATGCGCAGGCTACGCCGCTCTATCGTATCGTCGAGTCGATCGCGCGCCTGGCCGCCATGAACGACGTAACCATTCGCCGAAGCGAGCTCGTCGGTCTAATTCCGCGAGCCGCGGTCGAAGCGTCGGCTCGCTACTATTTGGGGACACCTTGAGACGACTGGCTATCCTCCTTACCTGCGGGCTCGCGCTCATCGTAAGCGCGAGCGCTCGCGCGCAACAGACCGGCGGTCCGGGCGACGCCGGCATCTACGAGACGACGCTGAAGAACGGATTGCGGGTGGTGGTGGTCGAGGATCACGCCGCACCCGTCGTCCAGACCGCGATGTGGTATCGCTTCGGTTCGCTCTACGAAACACCGGGCAAAACCGGTCTCGCGCACGCGACCGAGCACATGATGTTTCGCGGCACGGACGATATGAGCGCGGGCGGCCTCGATGACATCGTCGCTCGGCTCGGCGCGCAGATGAACGGGCAGACCTCATACGATTACACCGAGTTCTATTTCATGATGCCCGCGGATAAGGTGGACGTTGGTCTGCAGATCGAGGCGGATCGCATGCAACACGCGGCGATGCGGCAAGCCGACTGGGATATCGAGCGCGGTGCCGTCCTCAACGAACTCGAAGGTGACGAAGGCTCGCCGTTCTTCAATCTCCTCGAACGCGTTCGCGCCGCCGCGTACCCCGGCCAGCCGAACGGTCGCACGCCGACCGGATATATCAGCGACGTGCGGCGCGCGACCGCCGCCGACATCGCCAAGTACTATCACGAGTGGTACGCGCCGAACAATGCGACGCTCGTCGTGTCGGGTGACGTCGACCATACCGTGATCTTTGCCAAAGCCGAGCGCGATTTCGGCGCGATTCCGCGCAAGGTGCTGCCGCCGTTTCGCCCCGGCGATCCGACGCCGGTTTCCCACACCGTGTCGGTCACCTCGGATCTGCCGTTTCCGTTCGGCGTGATCGATGTCGCCTACGCCGTGCCCGGCGACACCGAAAAGGGTGAACCCGCGATTAGCACGCTCGCCACGCTGATCGAGAACCAGCTCTCTCCCTTTTATAAGGCGCTGGTGCAGAGCAACGTCGCGATCGCACTCGAGACCGAGGAAGACACGCAGCTCAAGGGCGGACTGCTCGACGTCTACATCGTGCTCAATCCGGGACACACCGCGCAAGAGGCGACGCGCATCTTCGAGAGCACGATGGCGAAAACGCTGGCCGCCGGCTTCTCGCCGGATTTGGTCGATGCATCGAAGCGCCTCACCATCGCCGAGCGGCTGTACGCGGCCGATTCCATCGACGGCATCGGCGATCTCGCCGGCTACACCTACGGGGTCGTGGGCGAACGAATCAGCGACGAAGACGATCGTCTCGCCGCGCTGAACGGCTCCTCGCTGCTCGCGGTGGCGCGTCAGTATTTGAGCCGTCCGACGGTGATCGGCCACCTCGATCCGAACACGCAGCCGCCGCTGAGCAACTCGCAAAAGAGCAACGCGACGATCACCGACGATTTCTCCAAACGCGTGCCGAACGGTCCGATCATCGAACCGCCGGCGCTGCGCGAGGAAACCCGTACCCCCACGACCGCGCGCAGCACGCTGGATCCGACCACCTTCACGCTGCCCAACGGCATCAAGGTGCTCGTTCAGGAAAAAACGGATCGTTCGACCTTCGTCTTGGCCGGTCAAATTGCGTCCTCGGCTGCGTTCATCCCCGCGGGCGAGGAAGGCGTCAGCGATCTGGCATCCACGCTGGCCGACTACGGCAGTGCGTCGTATCCGTTCGAGGCACGGCGCAAAGCGATCGACATGATGGGTGCGGTGGTGAGCAACGGCCAAGACTTCCTCGCACGCGGGCTTGCGCGCGACTTCGCAAAGATCGTTGCGATCGCCGCCGACGGCGAGATGCATCCGACCTTTGCCGAGCCGTGGTTTACGCTCGAGCGCAATCAGCTTGCGAATAGCTTGCAGTCGAACGACACCATTTCGGGCGTGATCATCGATCGCTTGTACCTGCGCCTGCTCGCCTCACCGCTCGATCCTTCGCTGCGTCACGCGAGCGAGAGTACCGTCAGCGCGCTGACGCAAGCCGACCTCATCGACTATACGCGAACGTACTGGCGTCCCGACCTCACCACCATTGCCGTCGTTGGCGACGTGACGCCGGACCAAGTGCGCAGCGTCCTCGAGAACGCCTTCGGCGGTTGGAGCGCCCAAGGGCCCAAGCCCGATCCGCGCGCGATGCCGTTTCCGGCGGCGCATTCGGGCCACGAATACGTCGGGACGGCCGCCAACCAGGTCTACGTGCGCCTGGGCGAACCTGCGGTCGGGCGCAACAATCCCGACTACGACACGTTCCTGGTCCTCAATCAAATCCTCGGTGCGGGCGGCGATTTCGAATCGCGGCTCTGGCAAGAGCTGCGTCAGAAACGCGGTCTGGTCTACAGCGTCGCCAGCTCGGTCGACGCCGGCCGCGATCGGGGCGATTTCAAAATCGAAATGAACGCGTCACCCGACAAGGTGGTCGAGGCGGTCAACTTCGTGCGCTCGGAGTTGCGAACGCTGCAAACGCGTCCGGTCACCCAGACGGAGCTCGACGACGCGAAGCTGCGTCTGGTCAGCGACGCGCTGCTCGACGAAGCCTCGGCCGACGGTCAGGTGCAGCAGCTCCTGGACATCGGGACCAACGATCTACCGTTGGATTATTATCGAACGCTCAACGAACGGTTTGCGAGCATCACCGCCGCCGATGTCGAGCGTGTGGCGCAGAAGTATCTCGATCCCGCGCAGCTCGTTGAAATCTACGCCGGTCCGCCGGGTCCGTGGGGGTACTAGCCCGGCTGAAGCGGTAATCTAGGGGAGGCCTCATCATGACTGCGACCCTACCTTCTTACAACGAATTGTATCTGCAGGTTGCGGGCGAACGCATCGGCGCGGGCATGCGCGCAACGCGGCCGGTGCTCAATCCGGCGACGGGCGCGATTCTAGCCGAACTCCCGATCGCGACCGACGACGATTTGGCGCGCGCGCTCGCTGCGGCTGCGCGCGGCTTCGAGCATTGGCGCGCGACGAGCGCGTACGATCGCGCCAAGGTCCTGCACCGAACGGCCGAGCTGATGCGCGAGCGCGTCGATTCGATCGCGCGCACGATGACCCTCGAGCAGGGTAAGGTGCTGGCCGAGGCGCGGCTGGAGGTGTTGGCTGCCGCCGACATCTTCGATTGGAACGCCGAAGAGGGCCGGCGCGCCTACGGACGCGTGGTGCCCGCGCGTTCACCGGCAGTTCGTCAGATCGTGATGCAAGATCCGGTCGGCGTCGTGGTCGCCTTCACGCCGTGGAACTTTCCGGCGCTCACCCCGGCACGGAAACTTTCGGGCGCACTGGCCGCCGGCTGCTCGATCATCATCAAGCCCGCCGAGGAAACACCCGGAACTGCGCTTGCGTTGATGCAAGCCCTGCTCGATGCCGGCTTGCCCGAGAATGCGGCCCAGATGCTCTTCGGCGATCCGGCCCATATCTCGTCGACGTTGATCCTCTCGCCGATCGTGCGCAAGGTCTCGTTTACGGGATCGACCGCGGTCGGTAAACAACTCGCCGCGCTTGCGGCGCAGGGCGTCAAGCGCGCGACGCTCGAGCTCGGCGGGCACGCACCGGTCGTCGTAACCGAGCGTGCCGACCTCAATCGCGCGGTCACCGCGTCCGTAGCCGCGAAATTCCGCAACGCCGGACAAGTCTGCGTTTCGCCCTCGCGTTTCATCGTCCAAGAAAGCATCTACGATCAATTCGCCGAGCGTTTCATTCGCGCGGCCGCGGATCTTCGCGTTGCGCCGGGCTTGGAAGAGGGCGCGCAGATGGGTTCGCTGGCCAACGAGCGGCGCCGCAGCTCGATCCACGGGATGGTGCAAGATGCGCTCGCGCGCGGTGCAACGGTGCAGCTGGGGGGCGCACCGCTCGAGCAACCGGGCTTCTTCTACCCACCGACCGTGCTCACCGATATTCCGGCCGATGCGCGCGTTCTCAACGAAGAGCCCTTCGGTCCGGTCGCCGCGATCACCACGTTCCGCGAAATCCCACAGGCGATCGCGGAAGCGAATCGGTTACCCTACGGGCTTGCAGCGTACGTCTTCACGCAGGATGTTTCCGAGCATATCGCGCTTACCGGCGGCATCGAGTCCGGTATGATCGGCGTGAACCACTTCGGCGTTTCACTGGCCGAGATTCCGTTCGGCGGCGTCAAGGAGTCGGGTTATGGTTCCGAGGGCGGCACCGAGGGAATCGAATCGTATCTGGTCACCAAATCGGTTACGACGATGTGAGGGCGCCTTCCGCGCTCATACGTACTCCTTGCAATATTTCGCGATGCGTTTGATGCCCTCGCGCACGCGATCGAGCGGCGCGACCCAGCTCAGGCGCAACCAGCCCTCGAACGACTCGCCGAACGCGACGCCGGGAATCGCCAGGACCTCGTACTCGTCCGCGAGCTGCATCGACGCATCGAACGAACGCACGCCTTCGGGTAATCGCACGCACGCGTAAAAACTGCCTTCGGGGCGAATGAAGCGCAGGCCGCTGCGCTCCAGCGCCTCGAGCACGCCGGCCCATTGCGCGCGATACCACGAAACGTGCTCGTTGACGCCGCCGAGTTCGGTGAAGACGTGCAGCGCCACTTGCTGCGCAAAGGTATCCGTGCACGAGGTGAGCCAGGCATGCGTCTTGATCGCGTTGACGACGAACGCTTCCGGTCCGATCAACCAGCCAAGACGCAGACCCGTGAGCGCATTGCTCTTGCTGATCGAGTTGGTTGCGATCGTATGCGGATAACGTTCGGCCAAATAGGCTTCGTCTTCGATGAAGGTTTGCTCGCGATAGATCTCGTCATGGATCAGCCAGACCGGGTCGCTGGCGCGCGTCTCGAGCCCGCGAACGAGAGCGCCGGCTTGGTCGGCGTGCAGAACGCGCCCCGTCGGGTTGTTCGGCGAGCAGATCACGATCGCGCGTGTGCGTTCACCGATTGCGGCGAGAACGCGCTCGGCATCGAGCGCGAAATCGTCCGATTCGCGCATCGCGACGCTGCGCGTCGTGATTCCTTCGAGCCGCGCCATCTTGGCGTACGACGGAAACGTCGGCTCGACGATCAGCAATTCGTCGCGGGCAGGATCGAGCAGCGTCTTGATCGTTACGTACATGGCCTCTTGCGAGCCGGTCGTGACGCAGACGTTCTGCGCCTCGTGCATGCCCGGGTAGTCGTAGTGGCGTGCAATCGTCTCGCGCAGCGCGGGGTCGCCGGCGTTGGCCGTATACTTGATCCCGTGCTTTTCGACATACCTCATCGCGTAGGCGAAATGCTCCGGGTTGGGGCTCAGCGAGGGCTCGCCCAGACCCAAATCGATCGAGCCGGATCGCCGCTTCGCTGCCACCTCGCGAATCATCGAGGTCGAGATCTCCAGGACGCGAGGATTCACACCGCTACCTCGAAGTCGCGCAGCACGGAGTTGAGCGAGGTCTTGCGATCGGTCGATTCGCTGCGCGTACCGATGATCAGCGCGCACGGAACGGTGTATTCGCCGGCCGCGAAGCGCTTGGGAACCGAGCCCGGAATCACGACCGCCCGCGCCGGAATGCGGCCCTTCGTCGTTACCGGCTGCCCGCCGCGTACGTCGATGATCGGCGTGCTTGCGGTGAGGACGACCCCCGCACCGAGCACCGCTTCGCGTTCGACGCGCACGCCCTCGACGACGATGCAGCGCGAACCGACGAACGCGCCGTCTTCGATGATGACCGGGGTCGCCTGCGGCGGCTCCAGCACACCGCCGATTCCGACGCCGCCGGAAAGATGCACGCCCTTACCGACCTGCGCGCACGAACCCACCGTCGCCCAGGTATCGATCATCGTGTCTTCGTCGACGTACGCGCCGACATTGACGAAGGCGGGCATCAAGATCGCGTTGCGCCCCAAAAAGCTGCCGTAGCGGGCAACGCCCGGAGGCACGCAGCGGACACCGAGCTTCTTATAGTTACGCTTGACCGGCAGCTTATCGAAGAATTGTAATCCGTGCGCGTCACCCATGACCGTTACCTCGCGCCGCGTGAAGTAGAGCAGGATCGCCTGCTTGACCCACGCGTTCACGACCCAGTCGTCACCGGACGGCTCGGCGGCACGCAGCGCGCCGACATCCAGCGCATCGATGACCTCGTCGATCGCGCGTCCCTGCGGGCCGCGCACGTTGCCCTTTCCGGCGGCGAGCGACTCGATACGCTCGCGCAATTTGTCGATCTTCATGCCGGGCGTACCGTTAGCCCCGGCGAAGAACCAATCATGCTCGCATACCGGCTCTTTGACGACGGTCCCAGGCTGATCCGCGACGCGCCCGTCCCCGAACCGGCGGAGGGCCAAGTGCTGGTAAAGGTTGCCGGCTCGGGCGCGTGCCATTCCGATCTGCACGTGATCGCGGCGACTGCCGCCGGGACCAGCTTCTTCAAACCGCCGTTCACACTCGGCCACGAGAGCACGGGCTGGGTCGAGGCGGTCGGCGCCGGTATCCATCGCGTCAAAGCCGGTGACAAAGTCGCCGTGTATTGTGCCCTGGGTTGCGGAAAATGCCGCACCTGCCTCGCCGGCTTTGAAAACTACTGCATGACGTTTCGCAGTATGAACGCCTGCGGTCTCGGTGTTGACGGCGGCATGGCGGAATATCTCCTGGTTCCCGCGGAGCGCTATCTCATTCCGCTCGGCGATTTGGATCCGGTCGAAGCCGCGCCGCTCACCGACGCGGGTATGACGCCCTATCATGCAATCAATCGCTCCCGCGCGCTGCTGACACCCGATGCGACCGTGGTCGTCATCGGCATCGGCGGCCTCGGCCACCTCGCGTTGCAAATTCTGCGTTCGACGACCGCGGTGCGTGTAATCGCGATCGATATCTCCGACGACAAACTCGCGCTGGCCAAGGAACTCGGTGCGGATGCGACCGTGCGCTCCGGCGAAAACGCCCTGCGCGAAGCAATGGAGCTGCTCCACGGCGAGCAGGCCGACCTCGTGCTAGACTTCGTCGGATTGCAACCGACGATCGATCTGGGCCGCAAACTCGTTCGCCCGGGCGGCGACCTCACGATCGTCGGCCTCGGCGGCGGCACGATGACGTACGGACAAGCGCGGATCGCCCGGGGTGCGCGCGTCTTCACACCGTACTTCGGCGGCATGGGCGAGATGCGGGAATTGATCGCGTTGGCGGCGCGCGGCGGGATTCGCGCGCACGTGACCCGCTATCCGCTCGATCGCGTTGCCGAGGCGTACCAGGCACTGCACGACGGGTCGGTCGACGGCCGCGCGGTGATCGTCCCGAACGGCTAGGGAAGCTCTGAAGAAGTCCATGCTCCGATCGTTATGGCCCCGATGGCCGCAGACCCGAGGAGTCGGCGAGGGAGCATAGCCGGGGTGTTCTGTGACCGAGCCGACGACGATGGAGATGCGCCATCGCGGCCATAACCCTTCGGGCATGGGCATTTTCCGGTGCGGGTCTTCGTTGCATCCTCGGTCACAGAGCGCGTTGCTATGCTCCCTCGGATGCGCCTCGATTCGCACCGGAAAATGCTCCTTGCGATCGGTACAGCGACTTTTTCAGAGCTTCCCTCGTTTCCT